>DATFJT010000276.1:0-4207 GCA_035269065.1 Saprospiraceae bacterium
GCAGGAGATTTTTGATTAGAATATTCACGTGGGATGTTATCCCACCATTAATGAATTCCAAAAACGACGAAAGTGAACGGAATTATAGGAAAAAAATTGGGTATGACCAGTATCTACGATGAGTCGGGAAGGCACATTCCCTGTACCATCATTGAAGCTGGCCCATGCGTAGTAGCACAAGTGAAAAATGAGGAGTCTGACGGTTATGAGGCTATTCAGTTGGCTTTTGATGACCGAAAGGAGAAGACATCAACTAAACCGCTTGTTGGTCATTATAAGAAAGCAGGTGCCACGCCCAAGCGTAAAGCAGTTGAGTTTCGCAATAGCACTTTGGAAAAGTCAATTGGCGATACGGTTACCATTGAGGATGTCTTCAATGAAGGAGATATAGTACACGCTGTTGGAATCTCAAAAGGAAAGGGATTTCAGGGTGTAGTTAAGCGCCATGGTTTTACTGGTGCCGGAGAGAAAACACACGGTCAGAAGCATACATTGAGAGCCCCTGGTTCTATTGGTGCGGCATCATATCCAGCCAAGGTAATCAAGGGTATGAAAATGGCCGGACAAACCGGAAATGACAGGGTGAAGATTAGAAATCTGAACGTGGTAAAAATGTTCCCTGAGAGGAATCTATTGTTGATTAAAGGAGCTGTGCCCGGTCACAAAGGATCCTATATCATTATCGAAAAGAATAATTGAGACCATGAAGGTAGAAGTAATAGGAGCAGATGGAAAATCAACCGGCAAGGAGGTTAATTTGCCGGATGATATCTTCGGAATAGAACCCCATGAACATTCCATGTACTTGGCTGTAAAGCAATATTTGTCTGCTCAAAGACAAGGTACGCATAAGACTAAAGAGCGCGGTGAGTTGGCCTTCTCGACACGTAAAATCAAAAGGCAAAAGGGTACAGGTACTGCCCGTGCAGGTTCTATCAGAAACCCTTTGTTTAGAAAAGGGGGTAGGGTTTTTGGACCCAGACCGAGGGACTATGGTATTAAGCTGAACAAGAAAGTGAAGAAATTAGCGAGACATTCTGCAATGGCCTCCAAATTAAAAGAGGGCGGCATTATTGTTGTCGAGGATCAAAAGTTAGAGGCGCCTCGGACGAAGGATGTGATACAGTTAATGAGAAATTTAGATATCGAGGGACAAAAGGCAGTATTTGTTCTGCCCGAGTCAGATAAGAACTTTGTTCTTAGTCAGAGAAATATTCAAAGAGTCCTGGCTACTGAGGCGAGGAACGTGAACACCTATGAGGTACTTAATGCCGACAAGGTAATTCTATTTGAAAGTGCAGTTGAAAGACTTGTATAAATAAGAGACAATGGCAAAAAGAATCATTATAAAGCCGATTATTTCTGAGAAAGGAGAGATTCTTTCTGAAGAAATGAACAAGTACACCTTTCAGGTGGATAAGAAAGCCAATAAGCAGGAGATCAAAGAATCTATTGAGGATTTATTTGATGTTAAAGTAAAAAAAGTGCATACTTTAATACTGCCAGGGAAAAGGAAAATACGCAATACAAGAAGCGGATTACAAAGATCCAGGATACCGTCTTATAAAAAGGCGATCGTAACCTTGCACAGTGGAGAAGAAATCGACTTTTTCGGAGACATATAAACTGAATTAAGATGCCGATTAGAAAACATAAACCGACGACGCCTGGCTTAAGAGCCAGATTGAGCAATACCTATAGCGAAATCACTAAAGCCAAGCCGGAGAAGAGCTTGACAAAAGGTATTAGCAAATCGGGAGGTAGAAACAATCAGGGTAAGATGACCATGCGCCACATTGGTGGTGGGCACAAGAAAAGATATCGAACCATTGATTTCAAAAGGAATAAAGAAGGTGTTCAGGCAGAAGTGCAAAGCATCGAGTACGATCCGAACAGATCCGCGTTTATCGCACTTTTGAAATATGATGACGGTGAGAAACGCTACATAATAGCGCCCAGGGGCCTCAAAGTAGGCGATAAAATCATGAGTGGTAAAAATGCAACTCCAACAACAGGAAATGCTTTGTACTTATCTGATATTCCATTGGGTTCTACCATTCACGCTATTGAAATGACCCCAGGTAAAGGAGCACAATTGGCACGCTCAGCAGGTACTTCTGCGACACTTACAGGTCGTGAGGGCAAATATGCGGTGATTAAGTTGCCAAGCAGCGAGGTACGTAAGGTTCTGACGAGTTGTAAAGCAACTATCGGTTCCACTTCTAACCCGGATCACGCTCTTGAAAATATGGGTAAGGCTGGACGGAAGCGCTGGAAAGGACGTCGCCCTAGAGTTAGAGGTGTGGCGATGAACCCTGTTGATCACCCAATGGGTGGTGGTGAAGGACGTGCCTCAGGGGGACATCCAAGATCGAGAACAGGTATTATGGCTAAGGGTCAAAAAACAAGAAGCCCGAAAAAAGCTTCTGATAAATTGATCATTAGCCGCAGGAAAAAATAATTCATTGAATCAATAAGAACATCATGCCAAGATCATTGAAAAAAGGACCTTATGTTTACCACAAGTTGTATAACAAAGTGGTTAAGGCACAGGAATCAGGTAAAAAGTCTGTGATTAAAACCTGGTCCAGGTCGTCCATGATTATTCCCGATATGGTGGGTTTGACGATCGCAGTGCACAACGGTAAGACACACGTGCCTGTATTCGTAACGGAAAACATGGTCGGTCACAAGCTCGGAGAATTTGCTCCGACGCGCACTTTCAGAGGTCACACGGGTAATAGGTAAAAGTTAGATAATTCACATTTTTTATGGAAGCTACAGCTAAATTGAACAATTGTCCGATGTCTGCCCGCAAAATGCGGTTGGTAGTGGATTTGATCAGGAATGAAAATGTCGACAACGCGTTTAATATCCTGAAATACAATAAGAAAGAGGCCTCTGTTTGGTTGGAGAAACTTTTGCTTTCTGCGATCTCCAATTGGGAGTACAAAAATGACCTTGTGTTCGATGCAGATGATTATGATCTCTTCGTTAAGGAGATTTTTGTCAACGAAGGTACGCCTCTTAAGAGATTCAGACCTCGTGCTCAAGGTAGAGCAGCAAGAATAAGGAAAAGAACAAATCACGTCACTTTGGTGGTGGAAAACAGGATTCCAATGGAACCTGTTGAAGCAGGAGCAGACAGTGAAGAATAATATAAAGTATTAGAAAAACACAATATGGGTCAGAAGACAAATCCTATTGCAAATAGACTTGGAATCATAAGAGGTTGGGATTCCAGTTGGTACGACGAGAAAAACTTTGCAGAAAATGTTGTGGGGGATCAACGCATACGCGAATACCTTCGAGCAAGAGTAAGTAAAGGGGGTATTGCAAGAATAATTATTGAGCGTACCCTCAAGCGTATAACCATTACCATATATACTTCCAGACCAGGTATCATAATAGGTAAAGGAGGTTCTGAGGTCGACAATATCAGGGAAGAGCTCAAGAAGATCACAGGTAACGACGTCCAGATCAATATTGTGGAGATCAGGAAACCGGAGCTGAATGCTTACCTTGTTGGGGAGTCTGTGGCAAAGCAATTGGAATCAAGAGTGAATTTTAGAAGAGCGGCCAAAATGGCGATTCAGTCTACTATGCGAGCAAACGCAGAAGGAGTTAAGGTCAGAATTGCCGGACGACTGAATGGTGCAGATATGGCGCGTACCGAAGAATTTAAAGCAGGAAGGGTGCCATTGCATACTTTTAGAGCGGATATTGACTATGCGCTTGTCGAAGCCCAGACCATTTATGGCAAAATAGGTGTGAAAGTGTGGATATGTAAAGGAGAGGTACTTGGAAAAAGAGACCTCAGCCCGAATGTTGGAGTGAAGAACAGGAAATCGGGAGGAAGACGTAGAAGAAAGAACTAATTGAGTAGAAAGTATTCGAAAAAACAACTACCTTTGCGACACTTTTTGAGTAAGGGTTTAAATAAGGACAATGTTACAGCCTAAGAGAACGAAATATCGTAAGCAGCAGAAGGGTCGCGCCAAGGGTAATGCTCAGCGCGGAACACGTGTTAGCTTTGGAAGTTTTGGTCTGAAAACTATGGAACAGGGAAGGATTACAAGTAGACAAATTGAGTCTGCTCGTATTGCTATGAACCGTTACATGAAGAGAGAAGGTAAGTTTTGGATCAGAATTTTCCCGGATAAACCAATTACATCAAAACCGCTGGAGGTAAGAATGGGTAAAGGTA
>DATFJT010000277.1:0-3207 GCA_035269065.1 Saprospiraceae bacterium
CGTAAAAAAAGAACTTACAGTTCAATTCAATTATTGCTCTTGAGTTCGTTATCGTTCAGTCACGAGACTTATGTCGGAAAGGTATGCAGCAGGTGTGACATTCACTCCTCTTTAAAATTTTAGAAAATGCCAATGTCGAACTCATCACATTGGTCAGAAAATGGATTTGTCGCCGAAAAGAATTCTAAACTGGATTGGTCTTTCGTCTCGCAAGTTGACAAATATGCTGTTGACGCACCTGCGTCATTTGAAGTAAGCAATAAAAAAATGAAGATAAGTGAGTCAAATAATGTCGAAACATGTCTTTTCGATCCAATTATACACTCGGGCAAGCAAGATGCCTATTGTTATACGCATTGACATAGGTTTATAGTGCGCACCGGAAAGAATGCGATCATTGGAATATTAGAAAGCTGCTTCTGGATTAATCCTGGATGCCCCCACATTTTAAGCAACGTCTGGATCTAAAAAAAGCACAACTTTAAAGGTGACCATTTCCTTGCTTATTGACTGACCGATATCTCATTGAAAAGATTCATAAGAGGAGCAATGATCAAAGTCACTGGTAATTGGGATACTGTTTCTGTAGTCCAGGGATGAATCAGAATGTCAACATCGTTCCTTCAACGCTAATTTTAAGCAAGGAAGAGTCCACGTTAAGGCCATAAAAAGATTAAGAAAACATATATTGAACTTTCAAACGCTTGATAGAGATATGTCATTAAATCATTTATCAGAACTCTTCTTGGAACAATCCGAAGATCTTATTTGGATGATTGATCCCAAATACAATTTGGTATTTGCCAATCAGGCCTACCTGAGCATGATGAAGGATGTGACAGGAAAAGAAAAAAAACTCAATGAGCCTGTATTTGTAGAGGGATTTGGACAGGGCTACATTGAAAAATGGAAGGCGTATTACAAACGGGCAATCGGAGGGGAATACTTTGAACTGGAAGAGCATTTTTATCATCCCGAAACTAACGAAGTGCAATTTAGTCAGGTAACCTTTAAACCAATTATTGGAGAGAATCGGGAAGTAGTCGCCGTCGCCTGCCAATCCAGAGATATAACCCGTATTGTAAAGCAAAGATCTGAAGCCAGTCAATTGATCGATTCTTCATTGGATGTCTTTTGTACGATAAACGGAGATGGCCATTTCGTCTACGTAAGCGCTGCGGCCAAGGAACATTGGGGATACAGGCCTGAAGAATTAATGGGTAAGCCCTATGCAGATTTAGTTTTGGAAGAAGACTTACCTAAAACCATCGAAGAAGCTGATGCAATTTTGGGAGGTCGAGAGATTAAATCTTTTGTGAACCGTTATGTCAAAAAGGGGGGAGGTATCGCCTTCAATCTATGGTCCGTAAGGTGGGATGAAAACTCCAGGCTTTTCTACTGTGTGGTCAGGGACGCAAAAGAAATTATAGAACAAGAAGAACTCATTCAACAAAGTGAACAGCGATTTAAAGCCCTGGTACAAGAAGGATCAGATCTAATCGCAATCCTGAATGCAGAAGGCACGTACGTCTATGTTAGTCCCACAAGCACTTCAGTTTTAGGAATCGAGCCTGAAGAATTTATTGGAAAAAGCCTATTTGATTTTATCCATCCGGACGATACGGAAAGAGTTTCATCAAAATTGCAGAAAATATCGACTGAGAAAAAAGTAACTATCGCCCCATTTCGATTTAGAAATCGTAAAAATCAATGGCGATGGATCGAAACCGTATTAACGAATATGTTTGGAAATCCATCTGTGAAGGGCATTGTAGCGAATTCAAGGGATGTAACAGAAAAGATTGAGCAGGAAGAAAAAATTAAACAAAGTCAAAGAAGGTTTGAAGCACTTATTGAGAATAGCACGGACTGCGTCATGATTATCTCACCCGAAGCAAAAACGACCTATGTGTCGGGGTCGGTTAAAAACATTTTGGGTTATTCTCCTTCCGAAGCCTTGAGCATGGATATTAGGACGTTGATACACCCTGATGACTTAGCCGGTTCGGATGAGGCTTTGGCCCGGAGCTTTCAACAACCGGGAGTTCCTATTCAGGGCTACACTTCCCGAATTAGACATAAAGATGGCACCTGGAGGTGGATGGAACCAGTGGTTACCAATTTACTTCACGTTCCCTCAATAAATGGGATAGTAGATAATTTCAGAGACGTCACTGAAAAAATTAAGCAGGAACGCAGACAAAAATTACTTGAAAGCGTAATCACAAATACAAACGATGCTGTTTTAATTACCGAGGCGGAACCATTGGATGAGCCGGGGCCTAAGATTATTTATGTAAACGAGGCATTTACTGAAATGACGGGTTACACCGCTGAAGAAGTCATTGGTAAAACCCCCAGGATACTTCAAGGACCAAATTCCAATGGGAAAGAATTGGAAGAGCTAAGCAAAGCACTAAGAAACTGGGAACGCCATGAAATAACGACCATCAATTACAGGAAAAACGGTGAAGAATTCTGGATAAACTTTACCGTTACTCCTGTGGCTGACGAAAAAGGCTGGTACACCCATTGGATTGCCATCGAGCGAGATGTAACCGAGCAAAAAATCAAAGAGCTTGAAAAAGAATTATTAGTACAGATCAGTTGGGGTTTCAACATTGAAAATGACCTTTCCATTGCCGGAAATAAATTATGTGAATTACTCATTGATTACGGGAAGTTTGATTTGGTGGAATTATGGATGACCAACCTCGAAAAAAGCCAAATGCATTTGCTTAGCCATTTCACACCAGAATCTAAACGCCATGCATTATATGCGTATAGTTCCGATTACCTCGCATTGAAAAAATCTGAGGGCTCAACGGGTAACGTATGGGCAAATCAGGCTCAGATTCTTTGGAGCAATGTTGAAAATCACAAGGATTTTTCAAGAAGTGAAGCAATAAAAAAGGCCGGTGTTCAATCTGTATTAGGTATTCCACTAATCTCAAATGAAGAGGTAGTTGGTGTTTTGCAAATTGGTACCCGGCATGAATCCAGTTATTTAAAGAAATATACCCTACTATTTGAGAAACTAGAGCGACCTATCGGGGCGGAATTAAACCGCAAAAAGTTAGAAAATGATTTGAGTCATTTGTTCGATGCGATTCCCGATATCATTTGCATATTAGATTTTCAAGGAAAGTTTCTCAAAATTAATCAGGCCGGAAGTGATCTAGTCGGACATCCCGAGGAGAACATCAT
>DATFJT010000278.1:0-3916 GCA_035269065.1 Saprospiraceae bacterium
GCCGCTTTAACCTCTCTTCTGTCAGCAACGAAATCATCGGTGTAGTAGGCTGCCTTGAGCAAATAGGCATCGATGAAACCAGGTTCTTTCTCAATTAATTCATTCAAAGCCTGTAAAGTGCGGCCGTAATCCCTTTGCCCATAGAGGTCTTTCACCTCCTCGTATTTTTTCAGGGTCCTCTTCGAAGCCTCATCCAATCGCAAGGCCTTGTCTTGAGATTGCAGAGAGGCGCAGGAATACAGCCAGGATACGACCAGCAGGCTAAGAATTTTGATCTCCGTTCTCATTCATGATTTTATTTTGATGCAGAATGGCCTCTTTATGTATCAATTGCATGAAACGTTCGATAAATTCCGATGACAGAAGAAGTTCCTCACTGCTCATGGATCGGGATTCCATCATTTGCTTCCAGCGTTCAAATTGTAGAACGGTGACCTGGTTGGCTTTCTTATACTTGCCGATCTCACGTACGACATCCATTCGGGTAGAAATCATACTTAATATTTCACGATCCAATTGATCGATATCGTAGCGCAGGGCTTCCAAATTGGCGTTGAAGTCCGGATCTTCGGATATTGGCTTGCGGAAAACGAGTTTAGAAAGAAGTGTTTTTAGGTCTTCGGCATTCAATTGTTGCTGAGCATCGCTTTTGGCCTTTTCAGGATTGGGGTGAATTTCCAGCATGAATCCGTCGAAGTCGAGGTTGAGGGCTGTTTGAACAACCTGGTATATGAGTTTTTTTTCTCCGGCAATATGAGAAGCATCACAGATCACACTCAATTTTGGATAGCGCCTTCTAAGCTCGATGGGAATCTCCCACATGGGCGTATTTCGGTAAACTCTTGGACGATACACACTGAAGCCTCTGTGGATCGCCAGGAGCTTTTCTGAAGCTGTGTGTTGTATGATTCTTTCAATGCCTCCGCACCAGAGTTCCAGATCAGGGTTGATGGGATTTTTTATGAGAATGCCAAGCTTCGTCCCTTTGAGGCTTTCTGCCAATTCTTGCACTGCAAATGGATTGGTCATCGTTCGGGCTCCTATCCATACAGCATCCAGGCCCGACTGTATAGCCATTTCTACATGATGTGGATTGGCTGCTTCAGTGCAAACGGGCATATGATATTCTTGCTGAACGCGTTTGAGCCAGGGCAAAGCATAGGATCCCATCCCCTGAAAGCTATTCGGCCGGGACCGGGGTTTCCAGACTCCGGCTCTGAACATGTGTGCACCCGCATCCCTTGCCATAGCTGCGGCTTCCAGGATTTGTTCCTCGGATTCTGCACTGCAGGGACCCATTATTTTCAATGGGCTGGTGATAGGAGATGACTCACCAGATGTTAACCATTGCATTGCCGGTTTGATCATGAAATAATGTAAGTGCGAAAACAAATAGGTGGACAGCCGGGAGGCTGCTTTTGTTTACAGTGTTTTCAGCAAAGTAGTTGCTTTTTTATTGCCCAATTCTTCAGCTGATTTCCAGACTTTTAAATATTTTTTATCGCCCAGCTCTCTCAGGATTTTTCCTTTGAGAAGAAGAATTTCGCCGTTGCCAATTTTATTATTTTGACCTTCATTGTACTCAAGAGCTTTGTCGAGCACATTAACCGCTTCTCCTAATCGTTGCATTTCGAAAAGGCATTGTCCGATCATGAAATAGTTGTATTTCACGTGTGGGTAGTTGGGATCGTCTTTTTTAAATCTTCTCTTCGAAATCAGGTAAAATTCCTTGTAAGCCTTATCGTATTGTTTCAAATCAAATAAGATATTTCCGCGCATGCGACGGGCTTTCCAATAAATGCGTTGATGTGGAATCGTCTTTTTGGCTGTTTGTTCCAGTGCTTTTTCTGCTTCCTCTAATGCACCCGTCTTCACAAGCGCAAGTGCCAGTCCAAAATAAGCGGTACCATTTTGAGGGTATAGTTTTATGCTTTTTTTGAAGTCATAAATGGCGTCCTCGTAATTTTTTAATTGGTAGTTGATCGTTCCTCTTTTCTCATACGCTGTAGAATGATTGGCGTATTTGGCAATGGCTTTATTGTAGGACTCAATGGCTTTATCTGTATTGCCTTCATCCATCCAGCGATTGCCTTTGATATAATATTGCACTATATTTTTTTCAGAATTGGGTTCGAGTTCTTTTTTGAGAATTAATTGTCCATCCTGGATGACCCAGATATGGAACCTCCCAACTACCGCAAATTGCGACAGGTACTCAATCAAGTTGACCGTATTCTTCCAAAATTTTTCCGTGATATTAAAGACCGTGCGGGGAATAGTAAAAGTGAATTCCTCATCATCAAAGGCTTCTTCCATATCCAAGCAAACAGCCTCCCTGTATAGGTTTTCCACTTTGTGCATGGCCATTTTATGAATTTTCTCGTAGGTCTTAGCCTTGCCGAAATCGAATTTGCCTTTAATTATTGTCTTGTAGTACATCCACGAAGATTTAGGGGACAGAGGTTTATTCAAAGAAAGAAAAGCATCTTTCTCCGTAAACTTTGTATTAATAAATGGTAAACTTTCACCAGAGGACCGGAAAAGTAAAGTTATAAACAATCTGTGGATTGCACAAGTAGAATGAGCCCTTTCTCAAGGGAAATAATGATATGATGATTGATTTGAATGCTTTAGTCCTTTAAAGTGAAAACCATTTTTAGCGCCAGTTCTGGATCTTTTAAGTGTTTTTTGAGATAGTATTGTCTTTCAACACCTTTCGGCACTTTCATAAAATCCTTACCCTTCTGGGAAGATCGGAAGTCATTCAAATCTTCATGTGTGGGTTTATTCGGAAGGGAAGCCAGTAAAGAAATTTCATGTCCACTTAACACCCGGCTTTCGCGTATGTATGAGGGCAGCCCATCCCAGCCAATGCCCAGGCGGGTCACAGGTTGATACAGGGTAAAAACGGCATCGCCGCTAGCTCTGCAATAGTAGGCGCGTCCCATGCGACCTACCAGGTCAATTTTATGCGGGTTGATGCGGCCGTTGTCAATGATTTCATCTTTGATATGCATTCGAAGCACATCGCAAATGATGAGGTGCCCGGCGCCCCCCTCTGTACCCAGGGTGTTTATTTCGCGCACACGGCATTCCATATGAACCGGGGATTCCTTAATCCTGAATGGTTTGACAAGATCTGCAGGCACAGGGGTAAGGCCTGCTTTTTCAAATTCGGAGACATCCGCCGGGTATTCGATACTGGACAACGCCATTTGATGGACAATGTCATAATTGACCATATTGATGACAACTTCTCCTGTTTTTTCAATATTGTGAAGCGTATCTTTGGTCGTATTATTGCTGACGCGCCGGTTAGAGGAGAAAACGACAATGGGTGGGTTAGAGCTGAAGGCATTGAAAAAGCTGTAAGGGGCGATATTGGCCACCCCGTTTTCATCAATGGTAGAAGCAAAAGCAATTGGGCGCGGGGCTACGGAGCCGAGGATGAATTGATGTAAATCCTTGGTTTTAAGATCGCCGGGATTAATAATCATAGCTGGTATTTTGTCATAGTGCAAAGATAGAAACTGTCGCCAACTATCCATGTGGCCATTTCTAGAAAGAAAGAACAACAAATGTGCACAGGACTGCATTTTAGAACCATTCAACAAGCACAGTAATGAAACAAAGCCGGGCACTTACTTTTTTAGTGATTATTGTAATATTGGCAGTTGCCGTGCTCGCCAGGAGAAACTTTGTCAGGTCTGATCTGGTCAATGGGGAGACGGCTCCTTCCATAGCTGGAAACACCCCTAAAGGAAACGCTCTGACACTTGAAGATTACCGGGGGCACTATGTTTTACTTCATTTTTGGGCCAGTTGGTGTGGCCCCTGCAGACAGGAAGCTCCTCTGCTGAAAGACATTTATCGGCAGTACCGCGAGGCTTCCTTTAATGGGGCTCATGAACTGCGC
>DATFJT010000279.1:0-4516 GCA_035269065.1 Saprospiraceae bacterium
CGACTCTGAGATACCCTTGATTGCCAGGCCACCCAATATAAGGGTAATGCCTGTGATGATCATCCATCCAGGCAAATCCAGGTATACCTGAAAATAACCTACGTAACCGTTCACTACCGTGGCAGTGGAAACAATGGCCGAAAAGACAATGAGCCAACCGGTGAGGCGAGCCAACCAATTCCATCCAAAAGCGCGATAGACGTAATTGACTTCCCCCGCACTTTTGGGAATTCGCGCAGACAATTCTCCATAGGACAAACCCGTAAATACGGCCAAAAAAGCCGCCACCAGGAATGCAAAAGGGGCCAGGCGACCTGCATCACCTCCGACCTTGCCCAAAATGACGTAAATACCCAGGCCGAGGATGGTTCCCACCCCGTAAAACAAAAGTTGTGTAAAATTGAGGGTCCGGTCAAGCTTGGTACTTTTCAACTCTTTTTCATCAGCGCCCTTCTCTAAATTCGTCATCCAAAATCAATTATTCCCCTAGGAATAATAAGAAAAAAATGGGAGATGCTATCGAAATTTAAACAGTTGATAAATATAAAAAAGTCCTGCATCTAAGATGATATTGGGCTTTACCCTGTAGCGTGGGGTAGATCACGAAATATCGCTTCGCTTCTCCCTGGATTAATTCGACTGGCTAATTCCAAGAATGCTTGTCTCATTGAGTTTGAACTCCTTAAACTAAAAAGCCCCGCATTTCTGCAGGGCTTCTGTAGCGTGAGGCGGGCTTGAACCGCCGACCTCCCGTACCCGGACGGGGCCGTATGGCCGGGCGCTCTCACCAGCTAGCTTTTCTGCAATTTTCTGTCTTCCGTTAGAATCTCATTGTGAATTAATTGTTTCACAAGGGCAATACCCCCTTCTGGCGTTTTCGTCTCGCGTTCTCTTCGAAGTGCCTCTTCCTTCTTTGGATAGGTTTCCAGGTATATTAAAACCATGGGCCGCCTATGCTTGGTCGATGGTGTCCCTCCAGCCTGATGCTTCAAAAAGCGCTTCCCGATATCTGAGGAAAAGCCCTTGTATAATTTTTGGTCCTTGAGACTGTATAAAACATAAAAGTAGTACATGAGTTATTGGGTGATTGAGCTAAAAAAGCCCCGCATTTCTGCAGGGCCTCTGTAGCGTGAGGCGGGCTTGAACCGCCGACCTCAGGATTATGAATCCTGCGCTCTAACCAGCTGAGCTACCACGCCGTTTACAATTAGTGCTGAAGCTGTATACCCAGATGTCCTGAGACACTGCACCGCTCGTAATTTTGGAACGCAAATATACAAGGATTTACATTCCCGCGAAAGGGTTTTCTCAATTGCTTTTTGAAATGCGTTCCAAACCGGCCTTGGCCTGCGTGTGTAAATAACGTGCGTACTCCTCGGGATGTAAGTCCAGGCAACGGCGGTAGTATTTCTCAGACTCTTCCAACTCACCCAATTCCTCGTATACCCTTCCCACTTGCAAAGCTGAATGACAGGCAAAGTAATGGTCGTTATCCGCGCCCAATTGAATCACCTGCCCGTAATAGACCGGCGCTAAAAGAAGATGACCCCGACAATGACTCACCCGACCCATGCGATAGAGGTATTCCAATTGTCCATAAGAATCGAAGTCCTCAAGACTATAATCATCCAGCAGTTCCCAGGCGCGATCGCATTGCCCCCCGTCGAACAAAAGTCGAACCCTCAATAAACGGACATCCGGAATAGCGCCCCGCTCGGCCTCTGCCTGTGCATGCTGATCTCCACCTTCTCGCAAAGCACCCGCTGTAAGCACCAATTGCATTTGCTTACGATGCCCCGAACTGTCTCCATTCAATAAAGCAACCCAGGCCAGCTTCTGATGCGCCTCCTTGATGTAATGCCGACTCTTCGTGGTCTCCAGGTATCGCCGCAGATCCTTCTCTGCCGCCATTAAATCCAGCATCTGTAAGGAGGCAAGTCCACGCATGAAGTAAAAAAAAGGCAGGTCAAATCCCTCTCTTTTGGTATTGTAAGCATTGAGATAAGTCAGCGCTTCCTCAGCCTTTTGTGTTTTCAGTGCCACATTTGAAAACACAAAGCAGTCCAGGGGCCCGTTGACAGCTTTAAGACCGGAAGCCAATATCTTTTCCCGGGCCAACTCAGGCTCGTCCGACAAATGCATCAACATATACACCTGCATGATAATGCTCT
The DNA here is from genome assembly GCA_035269065.1 of Saprospiraceae bacterium. Classification (GTDB taxonomy): domain Bacteria; phylum Bacteroidota; class Bacteroidia; order Chitinophagales; family Saprospiraceae; genus DATFJT01. The sequence goes on from DATFJT010000279.1 coordinate 2,172, forward strand.
CCCGGTAAAACATATGATCACGGTGCCGGGTCCACTTCACAACTTGGTCAATCTCCTGCAGGCCCTGCTGCACAGTGCCCTCCATGCCACTTAGCAATTTAAATCCCCAACGGTACCCCGAAGGAATGATGCCCACCAGTCCATGAAATACAGCAAGACTTTTTTGGTTAAGAATAAATTCCGGGTAACGTTCCGCATTGTCCTCAAGGATTTGATAGGCCTGAACAGCTTCCCTCCAGGCCCGAAAATAATGCCCAAATCGAGCATCCATGATGGCCCAGTGCAACTTGATTTCTGCCAGAGCAAACTGTTTGTATGGTCCGTCTTCGTCCGAGTTCCCTAGCGCTTCGATACGACTCCTCCTCAATTCTTGTAAGGCTAAGTAGCGCGTTTCATCCTCTGTGGAAAAGATTTGCAAAAATTCCATCAGGTTTTTCACGTACAAATAGGCCGGAGACGTGAGCTCTAATCGGAGCGAATCAAGGATCTTTTGGCTTCGGTCAAACCTAAAATCCAGTGCGGTCTCGTATGCTGGACGAACCCGCTCAAATATCAGCGAATCTTCTGATGCGAAAAGTGATGAATAAATAAATAGCAATGCCACAAACGTGGACACGCGGCACCAAGGACAAATACGAACAAGTTTAATCAGCTGCAACGCTCTCTGCTAAGAGGGATTCGTCGACGAGTACGCGGCTGCAATGTTCGCAAGTAATGATTTTTCTGGCGGCAGCTATTTCCAGTTGTGTCTGAGGGGGCACTTTGTTGAAGCATCCACCACAAGCATCTCTTGAAACCGTAACAACAGACAATCCATTCTTGTAGTTGTCTCGAATACGATCATAAGATTTAAGCATGCGGTCTTCGATTTCTTTTCGCGCTTTCTCAGACTCTTTCTGCAATTTCTTTTCCTCCTTCTCAGTCTCTTTGATGATCTTTTTGAGTTCCTCCTGCTTCAACTTAAGATCCTCATTACGCTGCTTAATTTTTTCTTCGACGAGTTTCTTGCTTTCCTGCTTAGCTTCCAGCTTAGCACCGGTTTCTTTGATCTTTTTATTGGACAATTCGATTTCTAACTCCTGCAATTCGATTTCCTTATTGAGGGCCTCGTACTCCCGGTTATTTTTAACATTATCGAGCTGTTTTTTATAGCGCTCAATCAGTGCCTCAGAGTTTTTAATGTTGGCCTTGTGATTGCTGATTTCCTGCTCGATTTCATCAATCTGACCTTGTATCCGACTCTCTCTCGTCTTTAGGCCTTCAATTTCGTCCTCCAAATCAGCGACTTCCATTGGTAGCTCTCCCTTCAATACTTCGATACCATCCAACTCGGAATCGATGAGTTGCAAATGGTACAAATCTTTAAGTTTTTGCTCGACTGTTTTTTCTTTCTTCTTCGCCATAGGACTTTATTGATAAAATTCGATAGGATTTGTGTTTTGCTCCGTCATTTGGAGCGCAAAAGTACTAAATTTCTGACTAATTAACGTATACATCAATTCGATCGTATACTTCTCACTTTCATAATGGCCAATATCTAGAATGCACAAATCCTGTTCTCCGTCGAAAAACTCATGGTATTTCACATCCCCGGTTAAATAGATATCCGCATCTGCTTTTTGAGCAGCGTTAATGAGAAAACTCCCTGCTCCACCACATAGAGCCACTTTTTTAAAATACTCCGGTCCACCTTTCGTGTATTTGAAAGTTTTAAGCTCCATCTTTTGGGCCAGGTAGGCAAAAAAGTCTTTTCTATTCATAGCCTGGGGTAATTCGCCAATCATTCCAGATCCAATCTCCGGATCTTCGCCGGCGGGCTGAAGAATCTGTGGCTTTTGCAGATTCAATCTCTCGGCGATCTGGCTATTGACTCCATTAATCAAAACACTATCCAGGTTTGTGTGCCAGGCCATTATGCATACGTCCTGTTTGATGGCCTTTATGACCGTGCGTTCCACGTAATTGTCGCCGGTCAATTGCTTCAAACCCTTGAAAATGATAGGATGATGACAAACCACCACATTGCAGTCTTTTCTGACGGCCTCATCAATGATATCTTCTGTACAATCCAGGGATACCAGCACCCCCTCAATTTCGATGTCGGGACGACCGGTCAGCAATCCGGCATTGTCGTAATTCATCTGAAGCCTTAAAGGCGCAATAAAATCAAGATAATCGTATAATTCTTTGACTGTAGCCACTTTTCAAGAGTTTTTCATTCTTTCAATCCAGGCGGTGCTGCTGCGGTCTGGAACCAGGTCCACCAGGACGATCTCTCCACCCTTCTCACGTACCACCTCCGCACCTACAATTTCATCTTCCCTGTAGTCTCCACCCTTGACCAA
>DATFJT010000280.1:0-5766 GCA_035269065.1 Saprospiraceae bacterium
AAAATATTCTTCATATACCTCATTTTATAAGTTGAAAAGATCGAGAGCGACAATCACTGCAATCAGATCAAACTTTTTTTAAAAATCTATCCATAACAGTCGTTGCAACAAGGTCGCCCGCCACATTGAGACTAGACCGAAACAACTCCAGTATTCGATCAATTCCAATGAGCAAGGTAAGTCCCTCCACCGGTATTCCAACGCTTACCAATACGGAAGATAAAATAATGATACCTACACCTGGAGTAGCTGGAGTCCCAATGGAGGCCCCAACTGCTGTCAGGACAATGGCGACCTGGGCACCAATGCTTAGATCAATCCCATAAAGTTGTGCAATAAAAATGGTTGCCAAACCTTGATATAACGCAGAGGCATCCATATTAATGGTTGCTCCTATGGGGATAATAAAGCGGGCCGTGCTTGGACGCACATGGAGTTTTTCTTCGGCTGTTTGGATGGAAACCGGCATGGTGGCAGCCGATGAATTAGTTGAAAAAGCCACAAGCATTGGATCGCGAATATGTCTAAGAAACTGAATTGGGTTCCGTTTACCGAGTATCGTCACAATGATCAGATACATCACTAACAATACCAAAAAAGCAAACATCACCGTCAAAACATAAACACCAAGACTTTGTAATACCTCAATTCCGGTCTTTAAAGTTGCCTGAGCTATTAGCCCGAAAACGGCAAGAGGTACAATAAGCATTATCCAACGCACAATGGTCATGCAGATTTCTTCCAAAGAAGATAAAAAATCTATCATGGGTTCTGCATTTTTTCTTGGCATGGAAATCAGAGCTAATCCAAAGGCTATGGCAAAAATAACCACCTGGAGCATTTCCGCATTGGTCATGGACTGGAGGGGGTTAGTGGGCAATATGTTGACTAAATTTTCAGGTATGGTTTTTAAGTCAAAATGGGCATCCGGAGCAGTTGTCTTTTTTCCTAATTCTGATATCTTGAGTTCTTCCTGCATTTGTCTTTTGTAGTCCGGGTCAATAAAATTACCTGGTTGGACGAACTGACCAACCATTACACCGATACATACAGCCAAAGAAGTGGTGAAAAGCAAATAAATAACCAGCCACAACCCCGTTTTTCTTAATTGCTCCATATTTTCATTCGACGCTAAACCCCTGACCACTGAGGAGAAAACAAGTGGTATGATAATCATTTGGATCACAGCGAGGAAGAAATAGCCCGGGAGCGCAATCCATGCACCAATGATTTCTGAGGTATCCTCATCCAGCCATCCCAGGGAAGGACCGAGCAGAAATCCAGTAAGCACGCCAAGTGCCATAGCCAAAAGTATTTTCAACCAAAGCCTGGATCTCACCAATTCTAAAAAGCCCTCAGAAAGATAAACAAGGTTCCTTGGGTTGATGAATTCAAGAGACCTGAAGAGAATGGAATCCTGGTTACTGTCGCTTTTTGACATTACTGATTGATGCTGTTACAAAATTTAATAAAATATCCAGCAATGAGCAATTAACCATACATTTTCATCAAAAATTTAATAATAGTGCGTCCAGTAATAGGTAAGGGATAGCCCTATTTGATAGAATCCAGTGGAGGCGTCTTCAAAAGATAGCAGATCTATATTTTCATCCGTGACGGAGGACTTAAACCATTGACCGGTGCGGGCATGAAATGTTACTGTCCAGTGATCCGACAAACCAATGTCCAATCCGAGTCCAATACTGGCCCCAAAATTTTGGAGATCTTGTTCTCCTCCGGATACATTAAGATTTTGTTTGACCAATTGATAAAAACCGGCAGCTTCGAAGAAAAAGCCCTTTGAAAAGAAATTGCTTGACTTGCTAAAAGTAGGACAGTTACAATCTCCTTCAAAATCCAAAAGGTAAAAACGCACGGGTAGAGCAACACCCAGAAAAACCTGATCTATTTGGAGGTCTTCTGTAATTTCCACTTTCGAAACAGATTGTCCATAGTACAAGGAAGGATGAAATTGAACACGATAATCTTCCAAAGCCCATTCATAAGAAAAAGCCATATTCAACGAGTTCAAATCTGGGCCTTGTAATTGAGTGCCATCTTGAAGTGTAATGACCTCCATGCTTTCAACGTGGTACCATGCATTCAATGCCACTTGTGCATTGAGACCAAAAAAGAGGAAGCAAAAACTGAAGATGAGAACAATTCCTCTTAATTTCATATTTAAATTGTTTAATTAAAGGTAGAAAATAGGCTTTTGAGGACAAAAAGTACAGACCAAAATAAAATAGCAGTCATCACGCTGGGGTGTTCTAAGAATACAGTGGACTCTGAAAACATTATTACTCAGCTAAGATCTAAGTATGACCATGTTAGACACAATGACCGAAGAGATGCAAACATCATCGTTGTGAATACCTGTGGTTTTATAGATTTGGCCAAAGAGGAATCCATTGATACCATTCTGCACTACTCTGATGAAAAGAAGAAGGGAAACATTGAAAAGCTTTATGTCACTGGCTGCCTTTCTCATCGCTACAAAAATGACCTGGAAGAAAACATTCCTGAAGTAGACGCTTTTTTCGGGACGATGGAATTGCCTGCATTATTGTCCAAATTTGATGTAGACTACAAACAAGATTTGATAGGAGAACGTCAGCACTCCACGCCACCACATTACGCTTTTCTTAAAATATCAGAAGGATGCAATCGCACCTGTTCTTTTTGTGCGATCCCTTTGATGCGCGGTAAGCATATATCAAGATCTATAGACTCGCTGGTTAAGGAAGCTCAAAATCTTGCTAAACTAGGTGTCAAGGAATTAATGTTGATCGCACAAGAGCTGACTTACTATGGTCTTGATCTGTATAAGAAAAGGGCACTCCCGGAACTTTTACATGCATTGGCAGATGTAGAGGGCATTGAATGGATTCGGTTGCACTATGCATATCCTACGAAATTCCCCATGGAAATCATTGAAGCAATGGCGGAGCGTCCTGAAATATGTAATTATTTGGATATACCTTTTCAGCACGCTTCAGATCGAATGCTGAAACGCATGAGAAGACAGACCACAGCGCAATACCAGGAGCAACTCATTCGCGACATCAGAAGTATTGTGCCAGAAATTCGTATTCGAACCACCTTCCTTCTTGGGTTTCCAGGTGAAACTGAAGAGGATTTTCAGTACTTGAAGGACCAGGTCCAGGAACTTCAGTTCGATCGATTGGGTGTTTTTCAATATTCTCATGAAGAAGGTACAAGAGCATGGGAATACGAAGATGATGTTCCTTCCGAGGTCAAAGTGAGAAGGAGTAACCAATTGATGGAAATACAAAGCCATATCTCTCACCTTAAAAATAATGCACTGATAGGTCAGCAAATGAAAGTCTTGTTTGACAGAAAGGAATCCGGGTATTTTATTGGGCGAACAGAATATGATTCCCCTGAAGTGGACAATGAAGTCAAAATTGATGCTCAAAAGTATTTTGCCAGGGTAGGGGACTTCGCACAAGTAGAAATTACGGATGCAGAGATTTATGATTTACACGGTAAAATTGTGATGAATGAATAAGGAAATGTCCATTTTCAACATCGAACTTGATCCATTTAAACAGGTGTTGGGTTCAATCGCGCTGGCGCTTGTATTTATCCTGATTTTGACTTTACTGAATTTCATTGTGCCAATTGAAGGAAATATCAGTTACCTATCTCTTTCTGCTTTTTTTCTTTTCTTCATTCTAGTCAATTGTCTTTTCTCATTCTCATCCTCAGCCTACATCAAATACCAGTTGCGTTCCATAGCAGCCATGTTCGTTTTAACCGCGGCGAATTTACTCTTAGGGTTTCTGTTTACAGGAAAGACCGTTTTCGAAGTGGGTAGTTATTCAGACATATACATCGTATTGATTATATGCTTCTTCGTATTTACGGGTATTATTTCTCTTGTTATTACCGTTGTAGAATGGTCAAAAAAACACAAAAGTAAGATTCAAAAAAGATATGAAGATCATTAATTCAAAGACCAAGATTATATATTCAATTACTCTCCTGCTCATGATGACGCTTATGTCTTGCCAGGCACAAGCCGACAGAGAGGAGGATAAAGAGCTTGATAAGGAAAAAATCTTATCTGAGCTTCACCTTAATAACATAAGCTATATTGAGAAATCAGAAGAAGAGTGGTCAAAGGAATTAACCGATAAAGAATATTATATTCTGCGTGAGAAAGGAACAGAGCCAAGGTATTCTAGTGCACTTTTAAAGGAGCAAAGCGAGGGGCTTTTTGTTTGTGCAGCATGCCAGTTACCTCTCTTCGAAAGCAAAACCAAATATAAATCCGGTACTGGCTGGCCCAGCTTTTACGACATTGTCGGAAACCACGTGCAGGAAAAAGTAGATCGGTCTAACGGAATGAACCGCACAGAAGTTGTTTGCAGGCGCTGCCAGGGGCATCTGGGTCATGTTTTCGCAGACGGGCCAAAACCTACGGGTTTGAGGTATTGCATCAATGGAATTGCGCTCGATTTTATAGAAACAAATGAATAAGTAAGATGAATAGTATCAAAGAGTTTTTCAATAAACTACCCGAGAAAGTATCACCTGAGGCCATTGAGGGAATGGAGACGGTTTTTCATTTCAATTTTTCCGGAGAAGAAGACGGAGCACACACAGTCATTATCAGAGATCAAAAACTAGAGATACAAGAAGGTCTGCAGGGAGAGCCAGAGTGTGTCATCTCTGGCAAAAGTGAAAATTTCCTTCAGGTACTGAATGGCAAACTGAATCCCATGATGGCCCTTATGACTGGCAAGATGAAAGTCAGCAACACGGGAACCATGATGAAATACGCCAAAATTTTCGGAGTGCTTTAAACGAAAAAACCTGCTTTCTCAATGAAAAAGCAGGTTTTAACTGAAAGAATCAGTCGTTAAGCGTAAACTGATTCTTTATTGAATTTCTTCACAAGCAAATAATAAAAAACTGCTCGATATTTATTTCTGTTGGAACTTCCCATTTGTTCGCAGACTTCTTTGATCGCTTCCATCAAAGCTTCTCTGTCGTCTAGTCCTAATTTTTTGACAAGAAAATTATTTTTCACCGTTTCTAATTCTTTGTCGTCACCACAAGAAACCTTAGAAGAATCTGTATTGTAAATAGATGGTCCCAAGCCCTTGGCTACAGACTTTAAAAGGTCGCTATCATAATCTTTAATGCCTAGCGTATCACTCAAGGTATTCTCATACGTGGCAATTGCGTCATCAAATTTGCTCATTGGTATATGTGTTTATTTAAAAATAATATGAATATAAATATGCTGAAATATACACATTTATCTACTCTGTTGAAACGTTAAAGCGTTCTAAATCCAAACATTATAAATAAGAATATCACTCAATTCCAATTTCTTTCAAAACAGAAATCAGCGCCCCCTTACAAATGGATTACTTCATCGTAGGCAGCTGCCGCTGCTTCCATCACCGCCTCACTCATAGTAGGGTGAGGATGTATCGCCTTAATGATTTCATGCCCTGTAGTTTCCAGTTTTCGGGCCGTTACGACCTCTGCGATCATTTCTGTGACATTATCACCTATGAAATGGGCACCCAGAAACTCACCGTATTTAGCATCAAAAATAACCTTTACAAAGCCTTCCTTAGATCCAGAGGCACTTGCCTTACCGCTTGCTGAGAAGGGAAATTTACCCACTTTTAACTCAAAACCGGCTTCCTTCGCCTGTTCTTCTGTGTAACCAACGGAAGCCACCTCTGGCTTGCAGTAGGTGCAAGAAGGCACATTATTGTAGTT
>DATFJT010000281.1:0-8816 GCA_035269065.1 Saprospiraceae bacterium
GAGCGACAGTACGTTCAGGATGTAGAGATCGAAACGGATGCAGAAATGTTGATCCCTGACCACTACATTAGTCATATTCAACAGCGCCTCAATTTGTACACGGAGTTAGATGGCCTTGAGAACGATCGGGGTATTGAAGAATTCCGCAAAGCATTGAAAGACCGCTTTGGGCCTGTTCCAATTGAGGTCGATCGCCTATTTGACGGCTTGCGTCTGCGCTGGATGGCCAAGGACCTTGGGTTTGAGCGTGTCATATTGAAAGGACAGCAATTGAAATGCTTTTTCCTGGGTAACCCACAATCTTCTTTCTACGAAACACCTAAATTTCAATCCACCCTGGCTGTCATCAATCACCCGCAGTATTCCGGAAAGATCAAATTGAAGAATGCACGGCGGTATTTGATCATGACTGTTCAATCTATTGACGGATTGGACCAGGCTTTAAAATTCCTGGAAAAACTGCAGGGACAAATTCAAGCAGAGTTGAAGAGGAACCAGGTTGAGGAATAAAAAAGCAAATCATCCGGTTAAAACTGTTATCAGGCCTATAATCTAACTGCCCTAAGGGCGAGGCGATTACAAGTGATGATGATCCTTTTTTTGCATAAAAGATTTTAGTGAAAGGGGTCTCTCCATGGCGCTTTTTTGCCGATGACAAAGTGGAGTATTTTGCATAATTGGGTCCCGTTGTTTTGAAAATATTCGTGATTGAATTGGTACAATCTTTTGGTTCAGCTTTCCATCAGGCATTTCTGGTCAAAGGATGATGACCATGTTCAAATGCTATTATCCTGCTGGGAATTTAATTGACAAGGACTTCAGACCGTTTAAAAAAAAATGCCCTTAATGCCGGCTTTAGCCGGACTACCTTTGTATTCTTATCTTCGTTGCATGGCAGCTGATCAATCGATGGTCCAGGTAATTACAGAGAGAACCCAGTCTCCCAGGCTGCGTTACGTGATGGATTTTATCTTTTGCCAGGTACTTGACGGCCAGTATCAATTACTGCGTCAACAGGATACCCCGGATAAATTTATTCCTTTGATCGATTATCGCTCCGGGCAAAAGCGTTCTGATGCCATCCACATTTGGGATTGCGGGCAATTGGATGGCTGGATTGACCCGGATGCCTGGATTTCAACACAAGAAAATTCACCCTCGACTTTCAGCTCCGATATTTTTGCTGAAATTTTCTTTCATCTCAGCCGAATGGAGGAGTACCAATCCCTGCCCAAAGATGAATACGGTCGTCACCGTGCTGTTGACAGTTATCTGTGGCATAAAAATAAGTTGGCCATTCCAGTTGTAGATGAAAAAATTGAGGAATTAAGAAAGGCACTCAATAAAGCAGGAGCTGAATTAAATTACAGAAGGGATTTTCAATTTACAGCCACTTATGATGTGGATTACCCGTGGCTTTTTCTGAACAGGGGCTGGAAGCAAAACATGCTAGGACTAGCGGGTGATTTTCTCAGGAGGCGCTGGCCCATTTTAAAAGATCGCCTTTATGTGTGGATGGGGAGGCTGAAAGACCCCTACGATCTTTGGGAAGAAATCATCAGCTTGCATCGAAGCAGTAATGTGCCAGCAAAGTTTTTTCTACTTTTTACTCAAAGAAAGGGCGTGGACCCCAGGGTGCCTTATCACTCGACAGCGTACAAAGGCCTGGTGAGACAGTTAAAAGCCATTGGCGAGATAGGGTGGCATCCGGGTTATCATTCTTTAGATAAAAATGGGCGCTGGAGAATGGAAATGAAAAGGTTTACAGATTTGCTTGGTGCGTCTCCCAGCTTTTCTCGTCAACATTTTCTCAGGTTGGAGTGGCCGAAAACCTATCGAAAGTTACTATCGGCAGGTATTGAGGCTGATTACACCCTCGGTTACGCCGACCAGCCGGGTTTTAGGGCAGGTACTTGTCATCCTTTCTATTGGTATGACCTGGAAAATGAAAAGGTCACCCAGCTCCAATTATTTCCATTGGCATTCATGGAGGTCACCTTCAATAGGTATTTAGGGCTTTCTCCGAAGGAAAGCTTCGAAAAAATGATTATTATTGAGATGCAGGTGAGAAAATACAAAGGCCATCTGATCGGGCTTTGGCACAACAATTCTTTTTATCCGAAAGAGGGTTGGAATTCTGAATGGCTTGAAGTATACCTGAATTTTATCAAGAGATTTGAAATATAAATGGCGACAAAAATATTTACAGAGGAGCAAAGCATTATCAGCGATTATCTGGCGCATTTGAGGAATATAGATTTCCAAAAAGACCGTCACCGCATGCGGAGATATGTGCGGTCGATCGCCATAAATATGGGGTACGAGATTTCTAAATCCCTTCAATTCGAATGGAGAAAAGTGGATACACCCATGGGGACGGCCGACTGCCAGATAGTGGCGGATGAAATCGTGATAGGCTCCATTATGAGGGCAGGTTTGCCTATGCACGAAGGATTGTTAGAGGTATTTGAGCACGCAGATTCTGCATTTATTGGTGCCTATCGCAAACATCATAAAGATGGGACATTTGAGGTAGAGAACGAATACTTGTCCAGTGTGTCTCTTGAAGGTAAGGTGTTGATCATTGCTGACGTCATGTTGGCTACTGGAAGCAGTATGAAAATATCCCTAAAAAACCTTACAGATGAATACGGCACACCTGCGCAACTGCATATTGCCACTATTATTGCGGCCAAAGATGGTTACGATTACATCCAAAGGCATTTCCCGGAGGCGCATTATTGGATAGGTGCCATCGACGAGGAATTGACAGCCAAAAACTATATCGTACCCGGATTGGGCGACGCCGGAGACATTTGTTATGGAGCTAAAGAGTAAATTATTCTGATACGCTGCCGATTAATGAAAATATCTAGGCTTTAAACCGCCTCTTTTATGGGGATGTTTTCGGTTTTTTTGCTTCCCTGCTGCCTTATTTCCAGTGTGCAGAATAATCATCCAGCTTTTTATCAGACCAAAGACCAATTCAGTCTAGATAATGGTTATTCTTCCCATCATGAATCAAAATCTTATCTTTGATTTTGTATGGGAAAGGTCGATAAAATAAAAGTAGGTATCTTCTTTGGTGGTTCCTCCCGCGAACGCGAAATTTCATTTGCAGGGGGCAGAACGGTGTACGATAACCTGGATAAGACTCTTTTTGATCCTGTCCTCATTTTTATGGATCCTTTTCACCGTTTAATACAATTGGATTGGCCCTATATTTACAAAGGAAGTATACGCGATTTCTTTCCCGTTGATCAGAGCGCCTTCGAACAGGAGGTATATGCGGAATCCGCATTTCAATCGAAAGAGGATGAAGCTTACATCAAGCAAGTTTCTCACATAGGGCAGCCTTTGGGATGGGAAGAGCTTTCTCAAACCATCGATACGGCATTTTTGTGTCTTCATGGAGAGTCTGGAGAGGATGGGCAAGTGCAAGGCATATTACAATTGATGCATATCCCCTATACGGGTAGTGGCATTTTTCCGAGTGCACTGGGCATGGATAAATCCCTGCAAAAGCAACTTTTTTCTGACGCTGCCACGGACCAGCAAGCGACAAATGTTGCCAGACAAAAGTGGCTGGAAAGTCCCGAGGAAGTGCATGAAAAATTAATCAAGCGGGTTGACTTTCCGCTGGTGGTCAGACCTGCCAACCAGGGTTCTTCGATTGGCGTGACGATCGTTCACTCGGAGGACGAACTGGCAGCTGCTCTGGACAACGCTTTTTTTGTCAGACGGCTGTCACATGACCAATGGCATGCATGGAGCCCGGCAGAAAAAAAGCGTTGGGTCTATCAATTGGTAGATTTGCGCAATGAACTGGGGTATCCTATGCAGCTAGATGGAACGTGGATCAATAGTCCGGAGGTTCTTATGAGGGTCCTCGATCAATCAAAATCCAAAGAGTTTTTGCTGCAATCAGCTCATACAGAACACACGGCTGTTGTAGAGTCTTTTATTGCAGGCAGGGAATTCTCCTGCATTGTACTTCGGACTGAGGATGGCTCTGTACACGCTTTACCTCCGACTGAAATTCTAAAGGGGGGTGAGGTCTACGACTATCGTTCTAAATATTTACCCGGCCTGTCTCGTAAAAAAACCCCGATGGATTTGCCAGAGGAAGAGCAGCAGCGTATCCGGGATAAGGCGGCTGATTTATTTCAATCCTGGGGCTTCCATGTCTATGCACGTATTGATGGTTTTTATAAAGAGGATGGAACGATCATTCTCAACGATCCCAATACAACATCCGGTATGCTTCCCTCCTCTTTCTTTTTTCACCAGGCAGCAGAAATTGGCTTTACCCCCAAGGGATTTATCAGTTATATTATTGGACAATCACTGTACGAGTACAACGCAAGATCACTGCTACTCGAGAAAAATGTGCTTGATTTAGTGCAACGACTGAATCGCCTATTGACGAAGAAAAAGGCTGATGTGAACAAACAGATCAGGGTCGCTGTGGTACTTGGTGGTTACTCTTCAGAGCGTCATATTTCGGTAGAAAGCGGGAGGAATATTTTTGAGAAATTGTCTTCTTCTGAGAAATACATACCGGAACCGATATTCCTGTCTGGCAGATCTGGAGAAATTAAATTCTACAGGCTTCCTATGAATCTTTTGCTCAAGGACAATGCTGATGACATTGCTGCAGCCCTGCATTATACGGAGCCGTCCTGGATAGCCAGCCTTCGTGATGAAATGAAGGGCTTGGTGCACAAGTACCAGGCGGACAGATTGGTTTCAGTGGCCGTTCCAATTTCGCTGGAGCAGATGTCTCAGGAGTATGATTTTGCCTTTATTGCCTTACATGGCAGACCTGGAGAGGATGGACAACTGCAACAGTTGTTCGAGCAGCACGGAATTCCCTACAACGGATCAGGCTGGCAAAGTGCAGAGGTCACCATAGATAAATACGAAACCGGAAGACGTCTGAGGGCACAGGGCGTTCAAACAGCTCAACAGGCGATCATAGAAAAAGACAATGCCTTCAATGGACAGTTGGACGGCTTGGACTATCCACTCATTGCCAAGCCGGTGGATGATGGATGTAGCTCTGCCGTTAAGTTGATTCGGGATGAACATGAACTGCAAACCTATTTGAGTGCCATTTTCAGAGAGGAGGATTCCCTTTCGCAGGATCTTAGGGCATCGCTTGGACTCTTGGATAAAGAAGAATTTCCAAGGAAAAAGCAGGTACTGATTGAAGAACGTATTGATGCGCAGGGCGCTGAGCGCTTCCTGGAGATTACGGGGGGACTGATGACAGAAATGGGGCAAGACAGCACCAGGAAATACACTGTTTTCCACCCATCAGAAGCAGTAGCTTCTCTCGGAATTTTATCCCTGGAAGAGAAGTTTCTTGCCGGCGAGGGGACCAACATTACCCCTCCGCGCTATCATACTGATCCTGCGATTGCAGGAGAGATAGGAGAGAAAGTAAAGAAAGCGCTTTTGCGTGTGGCACAGATTCTTGATATTGAGGGTTATGCACGAATAGATGCATTTGTGAGAATTTTTGATCGTTCTAAAGTAGAGTTGATTGTGATTGAAGTGAATTCGCTTCCCGGCATGACACCTGCTACCGCGATTTTCCATCAGGCTGCCTTGGAAAGATTGAAGCCAATACAATTTATGGATAAAATCATTGAATACGGACTGAAAAAAGCCGCTAATGACAGAACATAGAAGTTTTTTTTCGGGTATTCGACATCAATTCCACCACAGGGGACTGGTGTTCCATCTCTTTTTAATGGGTGTTTCTTTTTTGCTGTTCATATTTCTCATACAGCTCTCACTCAAAATGTACACCAAGCACGGAAATAAAATCGTCATGGACAGCTTCCAGAATATGACCGTGGAAGAAGCGGAAGGCCTTGCAAAAAAGAACAATTTTGAGCTTATCGTCAACGACTCGGTCTACCTGGTGAATATGCCCGGAGGAATGATTGTGCGTCACAGCCCGGACTCAGGATCCATCGTCAAAAGAGGCCGTAAGGTCTATCTCACCATTACCAAAAAGGTGGCTGAAGAAATCAATAGTGGTTTATTTCCCGATATGTATGGCAAATCCTATGAAAACATCAAAGTACTGATGGAGCGCCGATACCAGTTGCAGACGGACGTTAAAGAATACAAGTTCGATCCGGGGCCAGAGAATGTTATACTGGAAGCAAGCTACAAGGACCAGTTAATTGTCAACGCAGATCAACAGAACAAGGATATACGCATACCTAAGGGAGGTGCGATCAGTTTTGTGCTTTCTCAGCGGGGAAAGGGACCCATTCCTGTGCCCAATTTGACTTGCTTGCAGTACAATGCCATTTCTTTTGTGCTCAAATCTAATGAGTTGAAATTGGGGACTGTTCGAACGGATCCATCTGTCGGAACAGACACGACAAGTGCCTGGGTCATTGCACAAACACCTGCAGCTGATAGCAGCAGAACCATCGAAATAGGCGGATCCATTGATGTGCGCCTATCTGCCATTAAACCAGAAGAATGCCCATAATATGGCAATTTGCGCCTTTGAACTGCCGTTCTAAAAACTGCTAAAGCATGCATATGAAAATCGTTTTAACGACCACTATATTTTTTTTCAGTAGTTTGCTTTTTCTTCATGCCCAAGTCCGTTTGGGTGGTTTGACAGGAAATCCCAGGCTCATTCAAAAAAAATCACAAGCCACAGGTCAACTTGTAAATAAGAATGCTGTATACATCGCGGCCGGGCAGAAAATGCAAATCTGTCCTGGCGAAATTCATCCCGCTGCGCTCAGCTTGGAGCCTAATGCGCAAAAGAAGTTGGAGCAGTTCAAGGTTATTAACAGTGGCAAATGTGTTGAAATCTATGCACCACTGGTGCCCTTCGAAGAAGATATCTACCTGAAATCTATGTTCCGTGATGGCAAGCTCCGGGAAATCATACGCCATGTTGTTGCGGTGCAGCTCGCCCAGTTGCCCTTTACGGAGGAGTTCAGTTATGCGGATGATGTCGTGGTATATCCTGACGAAAACAAATGGTTAGATAAGGATGCATACGTCAACGATCACCTGGCCTACCATCCACCAACTCTTGGAGTAGCTACTTTGGACGGTACGGATGAGAATGGGCAGCCTTACGGTGAAGCGGGATCCTCTGATACGCTGACCAGTACCTTTATTGATTTATCTCCATACGATCCCGGAGACGATGTCTATTTCAGTTTTACCCATCAACCCGGCGGATTCGCGGTAGCTCCTTTTG
The DNA here is from genome assembly GCA_035269065.1 of Saprospiraceae bacterium. Taxonomy (GTDB): domain Bacteria; phylum Bacteroidota; class Bacteroidia; order Chitinophagales; family Saprospiraceae; genus DATFJT01. The sequence continues at coordinate 7,250 of DATFJT010000281.1, forward strand.
AAGGTGAGGACCTGGTCCTGGAGTTCAAAAATGCAGACCAGGAATGGAACGAAGTCCTTAGGGTGAAACCCACTTATTTTTTTCCCTCTGAAACGCCACCAGCGTTTTCTTACGAGGAGCTCTCGCTTGGTGATCAGCGTTATTTACATGAGAATTTCCAGTTTCGTTTTAGGAATATTGGTCCCGGAACCGGACTGGTGGGTGTTTGGCACCTGGACTACATACGAATTGAAGAAAATTTCGAACCCTCCCCACAGTTTAGATTGCTCATTGATGATGTCGCTCTCGGGCATCCTCCTTACAGTATTTTCAAAAACTATACAGCCATGCCACTGACGCAGTTTCTGGCAGACGTGGAAGCGGCTCTCAGAGATACACTGCGCGTCGATCTTTTCAGCCATACCGAAGAGACGGAAGAGGTAGACAACAATCGTTGGTCTGTAGTCAATATTCTCAATGGGGATACGCTAGCCCCCACGAATATACTCATAGATCCGATCAATATAGCCAATATACAGCCTCCACCCGGGCAATACGCCGAAATACAATCTCCGCTTCCACCAAGTCAGATTAGTTCCCTCAGGGACAATATGCAATCGAAATTGGCAGGTACCGATGAGGCCATCGTAGAGGTGACCTTTGACCTGAATGAGGCCCCGGAAGCAGATCGGGACGGGGTGACAGAGAACAACAGCGCCTCAACCATCCAGTATTTGAGTGACTTTTTTGCCTATGACGATGGTTCGGCAGAGTTACAACTGGAACTTTCGGGTGACTTCGGAGCAGCAGCACTTGAATTTGAACTGCTGGAGCCTCAAGTGATCAAAGGTATGCTTCTCAGCTTTGTGGTTGTTAATGAGGCGGATTCAGGTGATGTCTTTCGATACGAACTGAGAAGTGGATCCCTGGAAGGAAATGTATTGGTTCAGGAAGACAATGCCAGGGTTGATTATCCCGGAAATGATGTCCGGTTTTCTCAATTTGCGTATTATGAGTTTCCGGATATTGAAGAGGGCGTTGAGTTACAGCCCGGTAAATATTACCTGGTAATAAGAAGTACAAGAGGTGTAGCCGTAAATATTGGATATGATCGTCAAATGGATCAGACGAACTCGAGACATTACGTCTTTGATGTCACGAACAGGGAATGGGACTTGGCTTCTGCAAACCCATTTTACGCCCAGGGAGTCATAATGGGACGTCTCGTTACGTCGGATTTTAATCGAACCAATAATGAGGAGGCCTCAGATGATTTTCTGCTCTGGTCTATTTACCCCAATCCCGTTCGCAACGAATTATTTATAGAGGGCTTGGAAAATCCTGTACCCTATTTGGTTTACGACTCGGCGGGTAGCTTGCGTCTTCATGGCGATCAGCTTAAAAATAGTTTGGATGTCAAAGATTTGTCTCCTGGATCTTATATGCTGATGGTGAAAAATGGCCCTGAGTGGCAGTCGAGAAAATTTATAATTCTAGGACAATGATTGTAGTTACCGGGGCATCCGGATTTATAGGATCTTGTTTGGTGTCTGCGCTCATAAAAGAGGGACACAAGGATTTATTGCTC
>DATFJT010000282.1:0-3549 GCA_035269065.1 Saprospiraceae bacterium
TGTCTTTTTCGACCGTCTCCTCCACTATGGCTTTTACTTTCTGTTCCCAGTCATCTATGCAATTGGTGCGAAAGCTGGGGACCTGGCTAGGCTTCAGCCAGAATGGAACCTCGTGATTGGAAATACCTGATAATCGGCCTGTCGGAATGCCATTCGTCACTTGCAACTCAGGACTGCCAGACAAAAAAATCAACTTTCCATCAAAAAAGCGGTAATTACCTGTTTCCACGGCGTAATTCAGAAGGGCATTGCGGGCTGACCGGATGTGGCCGCCGATGGAATCATGGGTGATGGGTATGTACTTGACACCACTGGTCGTTCCGGATGTCTTAGACAGATATTTGGGCTTTCCCGGCCAACAAACATCAGCTTCCCCGGAAGCGATCCGTTCAAACCATTGTTTTCGACCTTCATAATCAGTCACAGCGATTCTTTCCCGGAAATCCTCAGGGCTTTTGATGTTACTAAACCCATGCGCTTTCCCAAAAGCGGTATCTGTTGCTTTGAAAATAAGTCGTTGAAATGTTTTGCGCTGGTCCTCCAGGGCATTTTCTTTCATTTTGGCTATCCGTCGCCACTCTCTTTTTGCCAGTGGTCTGATTAAACTTGATTTCCATCCCATACACTAAAAATAAAATATTAGCTCAGAAACTTGGAATTGATGACGCATTCAAATGATCAAGAAAATAAATTCAAATTATTCCAGGCGCAAATCATCTACTGTAATGCCGGGGTGCTTCTCTTTCTCGAATGAGAAAAACGCTGCTTCCTTGACTACTTTATTGGAGACATTGACCAGATCCAATTCTATCCTGGTGGCGTCTTTGTAAAACAACTCTAGTTTTTCTATGGAATTATTGCTTCCATCCAGGGTGAGTCGTGCCTTCCCGAGATCTGTGAAACTGTCATTGGGTTTAAATTCTATTTCTTTCACTACTTTTCCCGCTCTCATACCCTCATAAGTCATGGCATATGAATATTGATCTGAATGAAGTAAATCAAAAATACCCTTAGGAGAAAAAACAGCGTCCTGGGTGGCGCCGTAAATCTGAACATAGTTATTTTCTATGTCCCATACCCACTGTTTTTCGCCGTTGCAGATAATTTTCTGATCCGGCATATTGATGCGGTATTTATCACCCAAAGAATAATAATCTCCTTTTTGCTCGATAGGAGATTGCTCCGGGTAACGGATGGTCATCACAAATTCAATGGTGTAGTTGTCTTCCTGTCCATACTTTTCTTGCAAACTGGAGAGTAATTGATCAGTATCAGAATTGTAACTCTGTCCAATGGCGGTCCAAGAAATTCCTAGCATTAAACACAAAATGAAAAACGAGCTTAAATATCTCATGATCGAATGTTTTAGTGGGCATTCAATTATTAGAACGCCAATTTCGCTCGAATATATCCCTCAGGAATGTTTAGATAATGTTAAAGCTGAGAAAAGAATCCTCTGCTTACTTGTTGTCTTTGTTCTTTTTGAGAAAATTAATGAACTCTGACCATGCCAATGGATCAAAAATACGCTGAGGGGGCAGTTGTCCATAAAAATAGAAGTCTGCCGCCTGTTGCCTCAGATAGAAATCGGCACTTTCATTGGCATCTATAGGCACCTCGTATTTCAAGCGCTCCAGGGTCTCAATGGCTAAATTCTCTAAAGCTCTTTCTTGCATCTCATTGGAAACATCCATTTCCAGGAACTCTATCCTGAAATGCTCCCTACTCGGCCATGGCCTTACGACTGCTTCCTGAAGGGTAATGGTGTCCTTGACAGCAAAAATCAGGAGGTCATATCGATTAATTCCAAGTGTATCCGGCAAAAGCAAGAACTTCTCTTTGTATCCTACCGCAGAGAACTTCAGGCGATTTTTCTTTCTCACCGCAATGGAAAAGAAGCCGTTTTCATCAGTGTAGGTTCCCCGGGAGGTGTTCAAAACTGAAATACTGGCGTAAGGAATAGGGTCAAATGTTTCATTGTCTACTGCTACACCACTAAGTTGAACAACGAGGTTTGAATCTGCGGGCTCCTGAGCCATCAAATAATGAAGGCTGAGCATCAAACCGGTCAACAAGAGAAGTCTTTTCATCATAGAACATCAAATATACATAATCTCAAAAGATGCACTCAACACCGACACACTTAAGCTTATGTTAAAATGTAGGCCATAAGTTCCATCATGTCTGTCATGTAAACGAATTCCATGCCTTTGAGGTATTCCTGCTTGATTTCTTTGACATCTTTTTCATTTTCCTTGCACAGTACTACTGTTTCAATGCCTGCTCTCTTCGCAGCAAGAATTTTCTCTTTAATGCCACCCACAGGCAAAATCTTACCGCGTAGGGTGATTTCTCCGGATAAAGCTGTTTTAGAACGAATTTTCTTTTGGGAGAATGCCGAAGCCAGTGAGGATAAAATAGTCACCCCGGCTGAGGGGCCGTCCTTGGGTATAGCACCCTCTGGAATGTGAATGTGCACATTGGTCTGCTCAAATTTATCCTCCTCAATATGTAATTTATCTGCATTGGCACGAATCCAGGTAAGTGCGGTAGAAGCACTTTCCTTCATTACATCTCCCAGGTTACCCGTCAGCTGTAATTTACCCTTCCCTTTACTGAGAGCCGTTTCGATAAAGAGAATGTCTCCTCCTACCCTGGTCCAGGCCAAGCCAATAGCCACTCCGGGAGGTAGTCCCTCCTGGTATATCCTGTTGGAATACTTAGACGGCCCGAGCATGTCCTCCAGGTCGCCCGGCTTCACAGAGCTGTCGTAATTCTCATCCATCGAAACAGCTTTCGCTCTATTCCGCATTAATGCCGCGATCCTTCGATCGAGTGAACGCACTCCTGACTCACGGGTGTATTTGTCAATCAGCTCTACGAGGGTTTTCTTTCCAATCTTAATATGTTCTGCCTTCAGGCCATGGGCTTTTCGCTGCTTTGGTATGAGGTGCTTTTTGGCGATCTCCACCTTTTCCTGGGTAGAATAACCACTCAATTCAATTATTTCCATCCTGTCCCGTAAAGCAGGTTGAATGGTATTCAGTGAATTCGCTGTCGCAATGAACATTACATTGGACAAATCGTATTCCATTTCGAGGTAATTGTCGTAAAAACTGGAATTCTGCTCAGGATCCAAGACTTCGAGTAAGGCACTAGAAGGGTCTCCTCTGAAGTTGTTACCCACTTTGTCAATTTCGTCGAGAATAAAAACCGGGTTAGAGGTACCTGCTTTCTTAAGAGACTGAACGATACGCCCGGGCATGGCACCAATATATGTTTTGCGATGTCCTCTAATTTCTGATTCATCGTGTAAGCCACCCAGGGAGATTCTCACGTACTTCCTGCCAATAGCTTCCGCTATGGAGCGACCCAGACTGGTTTTTCCCACTCCGGGAGGGCCAACAAAGCACAGAATAGGAGATTTAAGGTCTTTCTTGAGTTTGATCACGGCCAAATATTCGAGTATGCGATTCTTAATTTTCTCAAGCCCATAGTGATCGTCATCCATTTTTTTCTGGACCTTTTTCAGGTCAAATTGATCCTCCG
>DATFJT010000283.1:0-16992 GCA_035269065.1 Saprospiraceae bacterium
AAAAAAAGCAGGTACAACAGGGGGGGAGTCGTACCTGCTCCATGTATGAGAATTTCACTCTTCTTAATGCTCTTTAAAACAACTACTTGTGCTATTTCTATATTTAAACGAAAGGAAATGCTTTTTTAGTTCCCATCTGACAAGAGAGAAGCTATAAAGGAGCGTTCATTGTTGAAACTAGTCTGAGCTATCTTTTTTGTGTTTATCGTTGGAAGATCCGCTATTTAATCTGCCAGTGCTTTGTCTTTTTTTCTCATCAGGGACAGCTATTTGACCATAGGGGCAGTGCTTACAGGCGTTGCCACAGCAATATCCGCGTTTCAAATGGAATTGTGCTGTAAATACGAGTAACCCATCCTCGTTATAGTAATAATCTTCTTTTTGTAATGAGCGGTGCATCATATCCATTTTAGCAAAAAAAAGCCGGAGGAGATGTCCACCGGCTTTAAACTATTCCTAAAGGTAAGACCTACCTAAGTCTTACTCCTCCGTTTTATTGTCGTCTTCTTCTTTGTTTTCGTCCAATTGCTCTTTCAGCTGGTCGAATACATCCATGTCTCCAAGAGTTGTCCGCTCAATCTTCGATTGCTGCGAGCGCACATCGTTTCTTGTTTGCTTGCGCTTTTTGGTTTTCTCTTGTTTCACCTGGTCGTCCGCTTCTTTTTGAATGTCCTGTAAGTATCTCAAGTGAGAAACCAGGATTCGCTTGTCGTCGCGGTTGAACTCAATCACCTTTACAGTCAAGTCCTCTTCAGCATTGGCCATTTGGCCGTCTTCTTTTTTGAGGTGACGGATCGGCATGAAGGCCTCCAGTCCATATGGCATCTGCATGATCGCTCCGCGGTCATCCTTTCTGAGCACTGTAGCCTGATGATATGATCCGACAGGGAAGACATTTTCAAATGTATTCCAAGGATCTTCCTCTAGTTGTTTATGGCCCAGATTCAGCTTGCGATTATCATGATCGATTTCCAGGATAACAACGTCGATTTCTTCACCTACTTTGGTGAACTCTGACGGGTGAGAATAGCGCTTGGTCCATGATAAATCCGAAATATGTATCATGCCTCCGATACCTTCCTCGAGCTCGACAAAAACACCGTAAGGTGTAAGGTTTTTCACCTCCCCTTTGTGCTGAGACTCCAATGGATATTTCGTATCGATCTCGTCCCATGGATCTTTAGAAAGCTGCTTGATGGAGAGTGACATTTTGCGGTCTTCCCGGTCAATGGTCACCACTTTAGCTTCGTGCTCGTCTCCGATATTGAAGTATTCCTTTGCATTTACTGGCTGGTTGCTCCATGTAACTTCGGAAACGTGGATCAATCCTTCAACTCCCGGCTTGATTTCAAGGAAAGCACCGTAATCTTCAATATTGACGATTTTTCCTTTTATCAGAGAACCCTCCTGGATATCTTCTGCAAGTGTATCCCATGGGTGTGGTTGCAGTTGTTTCAGCCCCAGAGAAATACGCTTTTTAGCTTCATCGAAATCTAAAACAGCTACGTTGAGCTTCTGGTTGATTTCGAGCACTTCACTCGGGTGAGAAATTCTACCCCATGAAATATCCGTGATATACAACAGTCCGTCCACACCTCCGAGATCAAGGAAAGCACCGAAGTCTGTGATGTTCTTGACAACACCTTCAAGTACCTGGCCTTTCTCTAAACCGGCAATAATGGCCTCTCTTTGCTCTGCAAGGTCGCTTTCGATCAAAGCTTTGTGAGATACAACGGCATTTTTTATTTGCTCATTGATTTTCACTACTTTAAATTCCATTGTTTTACCTACGTAGGAATCGTAGTCAATGATTGGCTTGATATCAATTTGAGAGCCGGGCAAGAAGGTTTCAAGACCCATGCAGTCCACAATCATACCTCCTTTGGTCTTGCTGATGATGTGACCTTTGATAATGGTGCCGTTGTGATAAGAATCTACGATGGTATCCCAAGCTTTAAGTAATTTGGCTTTTCGCCTGGACAATACCAACTGACCTTTTTCATCCTCGCGTCTCTCTACATATACATCTACCTCATCCCCGGGCTGTAATTCGTCAATGTCTCTAAATTCAGAAAGAGAAACTAAGCCGTCTGATTTGTAATTCAAATCAAGTACGACATTTCTGCCCGTGATGAATTTTACCTTTCCCGAGATAATTTCATTTTCTTCTATTAGCTGAAGAGAATTCTCGTATTCTTTGGATAACTTTTTATACTCTTCTTTGGAGTACCTGTTAGTGGTGTTGCCTTGATCCCAGTCATAATCGTCGTGGGCTACTTCACCCTCTACTTCTTCTTCCTCATCTTCGAGGACAACATCTTCGTCTTCATCGTCTTCTTCAGAATTGTCATCATCGTCCTCTTCTTCTTCGTCATCGTCCTCTTGAAGTATAGTAACACCCTCTTTTTCTTCTATTTCAGAGGAGTCATCCTCTTTCTCATCTTCGGTGTTGTCTGCCTCGCTTTTGTCTTCCGTGGCATCTTTAGAAACATTTTCAGTTTCGTTTTTCACCTCCTCGTTTTCCTGGAGGTCTTCTTTGTTGTCGTTGTTTTCAAGCATTGAAAGAATGCATTTTTTGGTTAAAAAATAAGGTTTACTGTCCCTTTCGGGAGCGCAAAGATACGCTTAATGCCGGAAATAGTAAAGTAGTAGCCTTTTAAAATTGATAGACACGAGTTAAATCAAGGTCTATACAGCAATCTTGGCTAAACAGGGCCGACTATTGTTAAACTTCGAATTAATCTTATATTTTTAACCTTTATCATTTTGTCCTTTCTTTCAGATCAATTGAGAATTGTTCTTACAGTTGACTGAATCAATGAGGGGCTATCACTCACATGTAAGTTAGAGAATATGGAAGAGAAAAGATGGTTAAAGAACTACCCCAATGGAGTGCCTGCCAATATAAATGCTGACAAGTATGAGTGCTTGTTAGAGATGTTTGACGAGGTGTTTGAGCAATATAAAAATAAGCCAGCATTCAGTTGTATGGGCAAAACCCTGAGTTTTAAGGATGTTGACACTCACTCCAGGCATTTCGCAGCTTATTTGCAGTCAAGAGGATTGGAAAAAGGAGATCGTATAGCCCTTATGATGCCTAATCTTTTGCAATACCCCATTGCACTGTTCGGGGCTTTACGTGCAGGACTGGTAGTAGTTAACACCAATCCGTTGTACACGCCAAGGGAAATGAAACACCAATTCAAGGACAGCGGAGTGAAGGCCATACTGATCGCAGAAAATTTCGCTTCCAATTTAGAAAAGATAATTGGTGAAACGGACATCAAAATGGTAATAACCACCTCGATCGGTGAAATGCTGAGCACGATTAAAGGTGCTGTTGTGAATTTTGTGGTTCGGAGGATTAAGGGAATGGTCCCCAAATATAATATTCCAAATACGGTTAAATTTTCTGATGCCCTCAAGCAAGGTCAGAAGTTTAAATGGATACCTGTAGAAAGTAAAAAAGACGATGTAATCCTACTGCAGTATACAGGAGGCACGACTGGTATATCCAAAGGGGCGATGTTAACCAACCGTAACCTGGTGGCAAATATGGAGCAGATCAGCACGGAGTTTGTGCCCTTTATGCCTAAGAATGAATGCAATATTCTCTGCCCTTTGCCGCTTTATCACATCTTTGCCTTTTCCGTTAATTGCCTGGCCATGCTCAAGAATGGCTGTCACAATATTTTGATCACCAATGCGAGAGATCTCAACACGGTCATTAAGGCATTCAAGAATTATGATATACATATTATGTCAGGCGTAAATACACTTTTCAATGCGCTTCTCAATAATGATGATTTCAGAAAGCTAGATTTCTCGCCGCTGACGATTTCCGTTGCGGGTGGAATGGCTTTACAGGTACATGTAGCTGAAGACTGGGAGAAACTGACGGACTCATTTCTGATTGAGGGCTACGGCCTTACTGAAACAGCTCCTGTAGCAAGTGTGAACCCCTGTGATGGAAGTGGACGTTTAGGCACGGTCGGCATGCCTGTACCTAGTACGGACATGAAAATTGTTGACGAAAATGGCGTGGAAAAGCCCATCGGAGAAGAGGGAGAAATTGTGATCAAAGGCCCTCAAGTCATGAAGGGTTACTACAATAAAGAAGAAGAAACCAAAAAGGTATTCTTTGCTGATGGATGGTTTCGCAGTGGAGACATAGGAATTATGGAGGAGGACGGATTTTTCAAAATTGTCGATCGCAAGAAAGATATGATCAATGTATCCGGCTTCAATGTCTATCCAAATGAAATAGAAGAAGTAGTTACTGAACACGAGAAAGTACTGGAGGCTGCGGCTGTAGGTGTGCCAGATCAGAAATCAGGCGAAGTCGTTAAATTGTTTGTGGTCAAAAAAGACAAATCCTTAACAGAAAAAGAGTTAATTGAATTTTGTCGAGCACGGCTGACAGGGTATAAAGTGCCAAAGAAAATCGAATTCAAAAAAGAATTGCCTAAAACCAATGTGGGGAAAATTCTTAGAAGAGAATTGAGAGAATAAAAAAAAGGGCCTTAAGGCCCTTTTTTTATTTACTTTTTTCGAAGTAGATCCCTAATCTCAATCAACAAATCTGTTTGAGATGGTCCGGAAGGGGCAGCCTCTTCTTTTTTCTTAAATCGATTGTAGGCTCTGACAATTAGAAAAAGCACCAACCCAACAACGATTAAATTCACCAGAGAATTGATCCAGGCACCATACCTGATGGCATTTTCCGCTTTTACTTCCTTACCCTCAGCATTTACAACGGCCTCAGAAAGAACAACTTTCATTTGGGAGAAATCCATTCCTCCTGTGACCTGCCCTACTATGGGCATGGCGATATCATTGACGAAACCATTGACCACCATACTTACTGCGCCGGCTAAAATGACCGCAACAGCAAATTCTACGACATTACCAGTTTTAATGAATTTTAAGAATTCCTTGATCATAATTAGTATTCTAAATTGATAAAATTCCTCTAATCAGGGAAAGGAACTCAGGCAAGTTCCTGTCTGATTTTGTTCAACGCACTACCGGCTTTCACCCAGTCAATTTGGGCTTGATTGTAGGTATGTGCCACTTCAAAGCGATCCTGAGAACCATCTTTATGGTTAAGAACAACAATCATATTCTTACCCGGCGCCATATTGTTCAAATCTTGAATCGTAATTTTGTCGTCCTGTCGGATTAATTCGTAATCGTCAGGATTGGCAAAAGTTAAGGCCAGCATTCCTTGTTTCTTTAAATTTGTTTCGTGAATACGCGCAAAGGACTTAACAATTACGGCATTTACTCCGAGGAACCTGGGCTCCATTGCGGCATGTTCTCTTGAAGACCCCTCGCCGAAGTTTTCTTCTCCAAATACAACTGTGCCAATCCCCGCCTTTTGGTAAGCACGAGCAGAGTCCGGTACGGCCATATATTCGCCGGTTTGATAATTGATGACGCTATTGGCTTTATCATTGAAATAATTAATTGCCCCGATATAACAATTATTGGAGATGTTTTCCAGATGTCCTCTATATTTTAACCAGGGTCCTGCCATTGAGATGTGATCTGTGGTACATTTACCCTTGGTTTTAATGAGGATGCGCATATCTGTCAGACCTTCTTCAGTAATGGTCTCGAATGGATCGAGTAACTGTATTCTGTCAGAATTAGGATCCACCTTGACATCGATGTGTTTTCCATTTTCAGCCGGTTCCTGATAGCCCGGATCTTCAACATCAAAACCTTTGGGAGGCAATTCGACTCCTACAGGTGGGTCTAAAAGCACCTCTTCTCCTTTATCATTCGTCAGTTTATCTGTAAGGGGGTTGAAGTCGAGTCTTCCCCCCAACGCAAGTGCAGTGACTATCTCTGGCGAGGTCACGAATGAATGTGTAGCCGGATTCCCATCATTTCTTTTAGAGAAGTTTCTATTGAATGAAGTGACGATGGTGTTTTTACTTTCCGGATCATCTGTATGTCTGGCCCATTGACCGATGCAAGGACCACAGGCATTGGCCAGAACGATACCTCCTATTTTTTCAAATTCATCCAATATACCGTCGCGATCGACAGTGAAGCGTATTTGCTCAGAGCCAGGAGTTACGGTAAACTCTGATTTCGCTTTAAGCCCCTTTTCTGCTGCTTGTTTGGCAATGGATGCAGCTCGGGTTAGGTCCTCGTATGAACTGTTGGTACAAGATCCAATGAGTCCAACCTCAATGGTCATCGGGTAATCATTTTCCCTGGCGGCTTCTCCCAGTTTGCTTATTGGCCAAGCCAGGTCAGGGGTGTAGGGCCCATTGACGTGTGGCTCCAGTGTATCGAGGTCGATCTCAATAACCTGGTCAAAATATTGCTCGGGGTTGGCGTAGCACTCTTCGTCACCTGTGAGGTACTCTGTCAAAGGATCTGCTAAGTCTGCGATTTCCGCTCTTTTGGTAGCTCTGAGAAATCGACTCATGCTTTCATCATAGCCAAAAGTAGAGGTGGTGGCACCTATTTCAGCCCCCATATTGCAGATGGTTCCTTTACCCGTACAGGAGAGGCCTTTGGCACCGTCGCCGAAATATTCAACAATGGCCCCGGTTCCTCCTTTGACCGTAAGGATATCTGCTACTTTCAAGATAACATCTTTACTGCTTGTCCAGCCGGTCAGCTTTCCGGTCAGCTTGACGCCTATAATTTTTGGCATTTTGAGCTCCCAGGGCATGCCTGCCATCACATCTACTGCATCTGCACCACCAACACCGATGGCGACCATACCCAATCCGCCGGCATTAGGGGTATGAGAGTCAGTCCCGATCATCATTCCTCCCGGGAAGGCATAGTTTTCAAGGACAGTCTGGTGTATAATCCCGGCCCCGGGTTTCCAAAATCCGATGCCATATTTATTACTAACCGTACTTAGGAAAGTGTATACTTCTGAATTGATGTCAAGGGCTGTTTTTAAGTCCGAAGAAGCGCCTGTTTCTGCCTGTATGAGGTGGTCGCAGTGCACTGTTGTCGGTACATCCACATTGTCTTTGCCCGCCATCATGAATTGAAGAAGTGCCATTTGAGCTGTAGCATCCTGCATGGCGACACGATCAGGTGCAAAAAAGACATAATCTTTGCCTTTGGAATAGTTCTGAAGAGGGGATTCCTCGTGCAGGTGGGTATAGAGAATTTTTTCGGTAAGTGTCAACGGGCGTTGAAGGACTTCCTTTGCATTATCTACGCGCTCTTTAATCGTGGCATAGTGCTTCTTGATCATTTCAATATCGAATGGCATAATCTCCTGTTTAATATTATGGAATGCTACAAAAATAGATTTTTAGTCGTCAAATTAAAACAGGCCGGTAAGATTCTTAGTTCCCTTGATGTTCATCATTCTAAGGTGCTCACACTCAGATAGCCAGATAATTAAACCATAAGTCTGCATAGTAGAGTAAAATACCTTATTTTTATGGTTGAGAAGATTAAAAGGCGAACTTAATGCGCATTGCTTCCTTTCGAGGAGGCAATGCTTTTTTATTTTTTGCTGTTGCTTGACTTTAATTCCAACCGCTGCATCAGACGATCGGTAATCCTCAGGAATTCTACCTCCGTAATGATCCCTACCAATTCGTTGTCTTTATTGACAATGGGCAAGCAACCAATCCTGTGTTGCTTCATTTTATTCATGGCACTCATAATACCTTCGTCGGGACTTGCGGTGACCGGGTGTTTTTTCATCACATCTTCTACCATAAGTGATTCCGTATCAGCTTGCTCATTGGTGAAATATTTCATCAGCGAACGCATGGTGACCAGTCCTTCGAGGTGTCCGTCCTTGGACTCTACAGGGATGTAGCGAATATTTCTCCAGTTCATGGTTTTTGCTACAAGGCTAATGGGATCTTTGCGATCGACTGTTGTTAAATCAGTGAACATGAATTCGGAGACAACCAACTTATTGGGATGATAATCCTGCAGGTCATCTAAATTGGGGATTTTCCATTCATGCATGGGGCGTTTGTTTTTTTGATTGTCCATAATGGCTGCTGTTAGAACGGAAAGCGCTTCATCATTGTCTGTTTCTTTTTTGAGTTTTGAGAATGCGTTGAGTAGCCAGGAAGAACCGTTGACATGTGTTTTAGCTCGTTTTTCTATAATGCCAAGAAATCGATCAATATCTTTTTTGTCCACCTGTCGTATTTCCAGTCCTTTTCGTGCCAAGGGCAATATTTCCTCCAGAACGAGTGTACAGGGGTCCACTTTTCTATCATCGAACCAATTGAATTGGGCTTCAATACCAAATTTAGCTGCCTTATTGAAATTGTCATATGCTTTCTCAAATGAAATGTGTTCTCGCACATCCTCTATTTCTGATGCCATACCGATAACTGCACCGAGCCAAAAGGCAGCGTTGGCAATTTCATCCTGCACGGTGGGACCTGCTGGCAAAACCCGATTTTCAATGCGGAGGTGCGGCTGGCCATTGGGACTAATACCATAGCAAGGGCGATTCCAGCGATAAACTGTGGAATTATGTACCTGAAGCGCTTTTAACTTGGGTGTTTTTCCTTTGGCCACCATCTCGGTGGAATTTTCTTCAATATCTGCGGCAAGCAGAACGCAATAGCGACTAATGTCATCCTTGAATATATCCAGAATAGACTCATCAATCCATTTTTTACCGAAGCTGACGCGTTGACTGCGGTCGCGCATGTGCTCACTAGTGGTTCTCGTATCCAGGGCTTGCTGGAAAAGTCCTATTCTGGATTCATGCCAGAGTCGCTTCCCGAAAACCAGTGGAGAATTAGCAGCGAGGGCCATGACAGGAGCTGTGAGTAATTGGGCAATATTGTAGTAATGAACGAAGTCATCCGGGTGAACTTGCAGGTGTACCTGAAAGCTGGTGTTACATGCTTCCAGGAGAGCCGAATCGTGGTGGATGAGAATTTCATCAATACCACTCATGCGGAATTCAAATGACCGATTATTAAGTTGCTCCTGGAAGGCATTCATCAAATTTTTATAGCGCACCCTTGGTGTTAGGTTGTGCATGCCAAGGTCGAATTTTCTGAACGTGGGCAGGATACCAGTCAAGAGTATTTGCGCTCCCATGGGATCAATGGCCTCATTGATGATGTTCAGCTTTTCTCGTATATCTGACTCAAGAGAGGAGAAACATTTTTTTTCAAAAACAAGGGGATCACAATTGATCTCGAGGTTGAATTTGGCCAATTCTGTTTCCAGCCATTTAGAGTCCGGAAGGGCTTCAATGGCTTCCATACCTATTGGTGCCGGTTTGTAAGTGGAGGTATTGACGAGGCACATTTCCTGTTCTGCACCCACCCTAACAATTCCCTTTTCAAACCAACCGTTATTCAGCATGTATTCCATCGAATCAACATCTCTCAGCAAATGATTGAGAAATTCATTTCGTTGTTTGGCATCAGAAAGGGCGGAAACTTTTTGTTCTCCCATAATATATGATTGCGTTCTTAGGAACGTTTGTATAAATATAATTGGTTTTTGAAAAAACTCAGGAGTTCTTATGAAAATATTGTCCGGTTTATTGACCTCATTAGTTTTAATTTTTTCTGTTACCTCCTGCCAACAAGATGAAGTGGAGTTCATCGATATTTTGACGCTCCTGGTGCCAATTGAAATTCCTGCTGGGTTAAACAGTATAGAAACACACTACTTTGAGTATTTGGATGAACCCACGCGTATAAGCGCCATTCTGCAATCCAATAATCTTTCGGAAGAGGAAATCAGTTTCATCAGGCCGCGGAGTGCGACCCTTCGTTCCCTGGCTACCGGAGAGAGCTTCGATTTCCTGCAACAATCATTTGTAGAAATCGCATCTCGATCTGAGGATTTTATTGAATGCTACTTTGTTGACAGGATACCTAATAATGAGGATGCGATTTTGGATTTGATTCCAAATGAGGTCAATATGAAGTCGCGTCTAATCCGGGATTTTGTAGATATCCGCCTGGCTTTCTTGCTTAAAAGGCCTAATCCTGCTACATTCAGAGCGGAGATGGAATTGACTTTTTTTGTGCAGCGTTAGCCATCAATTTTTATTCAGCGCATATTCCTCAAGGATTTCCAAATCAATATATTCGAGGGCCTTTTCATGTGTACTTTCCAGTATCACTTTTGGAGCCGATTTGTGCTCATAGGCCTCTTTCCATCTCAATGCGCAAAGACACCACCTGTCACCAGGTTCGAGTCCGGGGAAGTTGTATTCTGGTCTCGGGGTACTTAAGTCATTGCCTTTGGTTTTCGTGAACTCAAGGAATTCTTTCGTCACAAGGGCACAAACTACATGCGTACCATAATCCTCGGGACCTGTTTCACATCGACCATTGCGATAGAATCCAGTCAAAGGATCTGTGCAGCAAGTTATGAGTGACTTCCCAAGTACATTCTTCACGGATTGACCATTATTTTGTGACATAAGAGTTGTTAGGTTGATGATAAATAATAAGCACATGGCCAATGATTGCTTAAGCATATTGATCATTTATCTTATAAAATAACGAAAAGGCGAGGATGTTCAATCAGTCTTTGAGAACTTTGTCGACGTAGTAACTGCCTTCATTGTCAAAGATGCGCACTATAAAAGCCCTGTCAGTAAATGAGCGAAAGGAGATGCGTGCGTTTTGATTACTGATCTTTTTAGTAAGTAATTTTTTACCCTGCATATTGTAGATTTCTAATCCTTTCGCCTCCAGATCCTTTCTCACGCTTTGTATACGTAAGTAGTCCTGGCAAGGATTTGGATAGAGGTAAAAGCGGCGGTCACTTTTTATCTTTTGGGCAGTACCTGTTCCAAGGTTTGTCCAGGTAAGCATGTAAATATTGTCATTTAAGCCCGCCTCAGGATAGACTCCACCAACTATAAATTGAATGGTGTCACTCACTCTTGCAATGCTATTTATCTTTCCTGGAATATTCTCAAGTGTAAGCGATTTATCTATTCTGCCTTGTTTGTCCAGGCTGAAATCCACAGAACGTATTCGGCCTGTACCGGGAATTTCTTCTGAAGCAATCCAATGGACCTGATTTCTAACAACCGTCCCGGCAAAAGGAGGAATAAATTTGAGGCTGTCTCCCAGTGGGTGATGGCTCCATTTTAAGTCCATATTGCCAGTAGGAGGTACAACAGCAGTGAATAGATGGAGGCTGGAGGAATTTGCTGTACCCAAATGAGTTAGTACGTGCAGCGTGTCTTCTAAAATGACAGCTGAGAAATAGGGGTTTGAAACACCGTTGACCAGGTCAGGTAAAGCATTGGCCTGGGTCCAACTGTCGAATAGTGGATTGTAGATCTGGATTTTATTTACTGAAACACTGTCTATTTGGCCTCCGATCACAAAAAGCAGACTATCTCGGTATTTCGCTTGTCCGTGATGTGCCACGGGATACGGTATGGGTTCACCATTGGAAAGAAAAACATGTCTAGTTTGATCATACCTGTAAACGGTAGAATTGATCAGCTTATCTTTTTTACCACCGACCACGAACACGATATTATTGACCAGACTGGCTTTTGCCCCGACATGCTTTTGACCATCCGGAAATGGCGGTAGTTCTTTTATCTCACCAGTTAATGCATTGTACCTGAAGTTAATGGCTGCTTTTTCTTCTAGAGTTGAACCGCCGAATGAAAACACAAAAGGCATGTCCTGGAGGTAACCCTCGCAGAATGCATTGTTTAGGACCGGTTCAGGAGATATTCCTTTCAGGTTGACACGCACCTGGCCAATGAGTGGCAGGTTGAGCAAAAGACCGCAAAGAAGAGTGACTGCTGTAGTAAAGTTGTAGATGAATAAAAGACTTAGGGTTTTATGGTTCATTGAGCGTCGCACAAAGTTTGGAGAAAGTTTTTTAAATGAATTCTGCTTTATGAACGAACAGGCCCCTAAAAAAGTGAAGATTTGGAGATGTTATTATCCCCAAATCTTCAAATATAATTATTGTTAATATATAAACTACTGCAGCCTAAATTTCACAGGCAAGTTGAATTGAACACTCACAGATCGTCCTCTTTGTTTTCCTGGTACCCAGGTCTTTTCTTTGGCCATCTTTTCGACTACTCTTAGTGCTTCTTGACCACAACCTGCTCCGATGTCTCTAAGGACTTTAGAATCTTTCACCTTACCCTTACTATCTACAACAAAGGAAATGACACAGGTTCCTTCTACGCCGTTTTCACGAGCCAGGGCGGGATATTCAATTTCTTTATAGATATATTCCAGCATCTTTTTCTGCGCACACTGTTGCTTTTCGGCTTTGCTCCCTTCATTTTCACAACCTGGGAAGCGCGGCATGTCCTCGACAACCTGGAAGATTTCTTCTTCTTTTGGTGGCGGTGGCGGCGGCGGTGGCGGTGGTGGTGCTTTTTTCTCAGGCTTAGGAGGTGCTATCTCTGTCTCTTCCTCAATACTTTGATCCTGAAACTCTATTTCGTCCTCTTCTTCAATTTCTTCTTCCGGCACTTCTTCAATGACAGGAGGCGGCGGAGGAGGCGGCGGAGGAGGCGGCTCTGCTGTACGCGGCGTCTCAATTTCAATTTCTTCATCTAATTCCAGGGCATTATCCGGAATATAAACGGTTTCCTCAAACTGAGACCAGCTGAAAGCGAGAACTGATAGTAAGAGGGAAATTGCGAGCCCGGCCAATAGGAAAGTACCACTCCAATTGAACACATTGGCTTCCGGATATTTTGTCCGGTTTTTCAATTGTTCAGAATGTTCATCGTCCTTGTGCTTTGCTGCCAGATCCTGTACTTTGTCCTGGTAGCGATTGTAGGAGCTTTTGAGAAAAAGCACTACAGCCACAAGGATGAGCACCAAAGCAACAAATGCCAGGGCCAAACTACTACTGCTTAATGCGATATCCATCTCTCAAGATTTAATTGTTTTAAATATATAAACGAGCCGAATGCTACACCCAAGGCATTTGCTGCCATGTCTAAGTATTCAAAAGATCTTCCTTGTCTCATGAATCCTTGTGCCCACTCCAGGGATAAACCAAGAGTAAGACAGCCAACGACTGTTGCGATAAAGTGAATGTACAACTTTTTCACAAAAGCTTTGGCCAGTAAAAACGTCTGAACAGCATAAGCCCCAAAGTGCAAAAGCTTATCGTAGCTTAATAACTCAGACTCAGGCAGACTTTCAGGGTTTACTAGAGATACATATACCAAAAAAGCCGAGTATAAAACAGCTGCCAAAAGCCAGTAAATAGAAGTCTTTTGCGCTTGCATTCAATTCTAAGATGCACCAAAAACAGGTTTTGGTGTATCGAGCAATAATTTTAGGAAATTAATTCTTGATATTCTTCAGCGGAGAGAAGTTCTTCCAACTCAGCGTTATCCTTCAGTGCTACTTTTACGATCCATGCTTTCCCGTAAGGATCCTCGTTGACAATTGCCGGATTATCGCCTTCGCCTTCATCGAGTTCAGGATTGAATTCAAGTACTTCACCACTGACCGGCATAAATAAATCTGAAGTTGTCTTGACTGCTTCAACAGTGCCAAAGACATCTTCTTTGTCCAATTCATCACCTATAGTATCTACTTCTACGTAGACAATTTCACCGAGTTCGGACTGAGCGAAATCAGTGATACCAATGAGTACTGTGCCTTCTTCAACCACTTTGACCCACTCGTGTTCTTTGGTATATTTTAGATCCTTGGGTACGTTCATGAGAACCTTCTATTGAAATGTTTACTGAATATTTTCTTTCAACCACTTGAATGTAAGTGACTTTGGCCTTTCTAAAGGAAGACCGAGTGCTCTGCTCCAGCAACTATTGGCTAAAACACCAAGCGCGCGACTTACACCAAAAAGTACGGTGTAAAAGCTGAACTCATTCATTCCGTAGTGGACCAAAAGTGCACCAGAGTGGGCATCTACGTTGGGCCATGGGTTTTTGACTTTGCCCAATGACTGCAATATGCCGGGAACTACATCGAATAGCTTCCAAACGATTTGCACGATGTCATCGTCCGGAATATATTCCTCTGCGAATTTCTTTTGGGCAGTAAACCTGGGGTCAGGTTGACGCAATACTGCATGTCCATATCCCGGGATAACTTTTCCATCGTCCAAAGTTTTTTGGACGTACTCGGCAATTTGTTCCTTTGTTGGTGTCCGGGTTCCCAGCTCTTCGACCATTTGGAATATCCACTTGATCACTTCCTGGTTAGCGAGACCGTGCAATGGTCCAGCCAATGCGTTCATACCAGCAGAAAAAGATAGGTACAAGTCACTAAGTGTGGAATTGACGAGGTGAACAGTGTGTGCAGAGGCGTTTCCGCCTTCGTGGTCAGCATGAATGGTTAGATAAAGACGCATAAGGCTTTTAAAATCCCCTTGGTCATTCCCTAGCATTTGAGCAAAATTCGCAGCCCAGTCCAAGCCACTTTTTGGAGCAATGTGTTCGCCCTTGTGATAAGTTTTTCTGTAGATATAGGCTGCAATTCGCGGCAGACGTGCAATAAGGTTCATGGCATCTTCATAGGTGGGATCCCAATAATCCTTTTTTGAAATTCCTTCCCAGTACCTTTTGGCAAACTCAGAATCATTTTGAAGGGCATTGATAGCCAGGGTAAACTGGGTCATGGGATGCGTGTCTTCTGGAAGACCATCCAATAATTTGAATACATAATCCGGAATATCACCCCTTTTCTCCCACTCCCGTGAAAGCCATGCTACCTGTTCCTTTGTAGGAATTTCGTCAACAAGTAATAACCAAAACAAACCCTCGGGCAGTGGTTCTTTGCCATTTTCCGCCGTAGGCAGCAAATCCTTGATCTCGGGTATACTGTAACCTCTGAATCTAATGCCTTCTTTTGCATCTAGCTGAGAGGTTTCCCAGAGCATACTTTTAATGCCTCTCATGCCACCAAATACCTGTTTGACGGAAACCTCGTCTACTTTTTTATCACCGTTCTCCTTTAAAAAACCCCTGACTTCAGAAGACAGGGTTTTCGCTTTATCTGCAAATTTCTCCTTGAGTTGATCCATAGTTTTCTTTACGTGTATCTCTTTTTATAGGTTCAAAGTGGTGTACTTATATCGAATCTTGATTTCTTCATTCATCCTTTCCTTGCAACTCCAACCATTTTTCTTGGCTTTTTGTTTGCATTCCAGCACAGCTCTGTATTCCCGGTTTTGGAAATTCTTCCAACGTCCTTGCTGATCAGAGGCAAGGAGTTGTTGTACCTGTACGGCGAATATATCGTTCAGGCTTCTCAACTTGAGAAGATATTGCTCAGGATTTTCGTTTTCGTGTCTTTTGATTTCTGCGAGGTTTTGATCGAGTGTTTGGACGGCTTGAAGGAAGAGGTGTTTTTGCTGGTTAGTGAGATTGAGGTAGCGACTTATGAAGGAAATTTTTTCTTTCTCGATCTGCCTGTATTCCTGAGCTTGAAGAAGACCGCATCCTAAGAGCAGAAAAAAGATACACGCAGCCGATAAAAAGGCTTTTTTGTAGAATTGTAACATAATGGTAAAAGTAGTTCAAAAATCGTACTCAAATCTTCCAGCGCTGGAAAGTTAGTCAGAAAAGTTGTTTTTTTAAAAAAACTCAGAAAGAAAAATGATTTTAATTCAAAACATATTCATAGATCCTAATATATTAAGCACTGAATTTCAGTGTAATGTATCTGCATGTAAGGGGGCATGCTGTATAGAAGGAGATATTGGAGCACCGGTTTCACCTGAGGAATCCAAAGAAATGGCAGGCATCGTTTCAGAGATTGAGCCGTTTATATCAGGAAAAGGAGTTCAAAAGATTCAATCTTTCGGCACTTCAGTTTACTATGAAAAAGAAAAAACTGAAGGAACTCCCTTATTAAATGACGGTGCGTGCGCTTATGCCGTGCGCGACAATAACGGTACCATACTGTGTGGCATTGAACAAGCCTACAGAGCCGGTGCTGTTCAATTTAAGAAGCCAGTCTCGTGCGAGCTTTACCCTATACGTGTGGAAATGCATCCGGAAAACGGCTGTTATCACTTGAAATATGATCGATGGGATATTTGCAATCCCGCTTGTCGTCATGGTCTCAAAAATCAAATGCCCCTTTATCGCTTTGTGAAAAACGGCCTTATCAGGCGCTTTGGATCGGAATTTTACGATATGTTAGATCAGTACGCTGTTTCTGCGGGTTATGTTTCATCTTGAGGACGGCATTATTTTTGAAAAAGCAGGTAAATAAGTTTACATTTGCAGCACTTTTAGAAAATTTTAAGTAAGCAAGAAGCTCGTTTCTATGGCTATTATATCCACAATCAGAAATAACAGTTGGATCCTCATCGTCCTGATCGGTTTAGGTTTAGGAGGATTTCTCATGATGGACATGTTCTCCGGGAACACAAGTGTCATGGGTGCCCCCCCGACAGAGGTAGGTAATATCAACGGTGAACCCCTTGAGATCAATGATCTTAACAGAAGAGAAGGTATCTATAATTTTATTTATGGAGGTAACTCCCAGGGTACCTACAACACCAAAGATTTTCTCTGGAACCATATGTTGGAAGAAAAGATTATTGAAAACAAGGCTTCTAATCTGGGATTGGGAGTCTCGAAAGACGAATTGATTGAATTACAATTCGGACAAAATCTTAGCCCTGTCATCCAGGCACGTTTTTCTGACCCCAATACAAGGCAGATTAACCGGGAGAACCTCAACCAGATAAAGCAAGCCATTGAAACGGATCAGTTAAGACCTGATTACAGGCAGTATTGGGCTTACCAGGAGACAGAGGTAGTTAAAGAAAGGTTGCAGAGCAAATACACCAATTTGATATCTAAATCCATATTATACCCCGATTGGATGGTCCAAGTGAATAAGGAGATAGGTAGCAAGAGTAAGAAAGTTGCATTGGTGCAAATTCCTTTTGATCGTTCCGACATTAACCCGGAAATCACCGAAGAACAGATAGAGGCCTATATCAGCAACCACAAAAGTGACTACACTTTTGACGAAGAAAAGCGGAAACTGGCTGTGGTGAATA
>DATFJT010000284.1:0-8146 GCA_035269065.1 Saprospiraceae bacterium
GGCAGGGTAAAATGGAGCAAATCATAGGCGGCAAAATGCTTTCTATTGAGCCAGAGATAAAAACGAGACTTCAAATAAAAATAAAAATTGACTGCGGAAACACTCCATCGTTTGATCGGCGCCGGAAACCATTCGTATAAAGCCCAGAGCTTTTCTTTCATTTGAACTACCCAGCGCTTTTGGTCGGGTACAAATTCTGCCACCTCACTAAAAAGCGGCTTGATCTGTCCATTGATCAATAAGTCGATATTCAGCCCGGGAAAGGCCTTGAAAATCTGCTGTTGTCTGCGCATTCCCTTAATTAAACTGTGCACATAGCGAAAAACACCGTCGTGATGCACATCGGCCAGTTTCTGGGCCTCCATCAAAACCCGAAAGTCTTTGCTTGTTTTCCTGCCTTCAATAGTCGCTTTCCAGTTCTGCTGAAATTCGGCTTCTGAAATTCTTGTTCCATCCACCGCATATCCGATTCCTGCTAACACCGACCCATGAATGCTTCTAAACAGGGCCTCCACTTGGGGCGGCATTTCCTCTTTCCAAGTTCCAGATCTGCCTTTTCTGTAAAACTTTCTCGCAATGTCCGGATCCTTTTTCCACTCTTCCTTCACAATACCGTAAGGATTTGCATCCTTCTTTAGCTTATCAAAGCTGGGGAGGCGACTCCAATCGCTTTCCGGTAAATCTATGACTGCTGAAATACGCTGAAAAGCCTTCTCAGGGTCTTCAATCAAGTCTTCATAGCGTATCACAACATCTGCACGTCGAAACCATTCAACAACATGGGTCGACCAGCCACCGAAGTAGGATCCCTCAGCAGCCACGGTACTCTCCACCATGTTTTGAATGAGATGATCTCCTGTTCCGGCTATATCTTTCATGTGATGCGCCAGAGAACAAATACAATCACGGCCGTCTCGGACAAGATAGATCACCTTGTCTTTTTCCCCGAGATCACTGACTTGTTTAGGCAGAAAATGGGTTTTAACGACAGGGAATTTGCGCCAGCCCGGTTCATCATCATAACCCGAATCAATCGCAAACACTTCTTTGAAGATGTTCCTGGTAAAAGTGTTTCCGGACCTGGGAAATGACGCAAGCCAAATCATCGATGACAATTCTGATTATCTTAGAGACAAGTCAGCAAAATTAGCAATTTCAAATAGCTTTGCGTCTTGAAAATTGGTAGGACCGTATGAAGTATCCAAAAATAGCCATTATTGCCGATGCCCTGGACAATCAAAAAGCCGGTGTACACGTGTATTTGAGGGGCTTATTGGATGCGCTTTACCAAATAGCCCAGGATAAGCACATCCTGTTGATTCGGGAAAAACAGGCAGATGACTATCCAGGCTGGAAACAAATAGCGCTCCCTCCTTCTCGACACCTTATGGGAAGGGCGAAGCGTATTTTTATCGATCTGCCCACCACCATTGGCAGCTGGGGAGCAAACATCGTATTTGAACCGGCGCATTTTGGGCCCTTCAGGCTGGCTCCTCATATTCGACGGGTGACCTTTATCCACGACCTCACGCCACTGTTATTTCCGCAATATCACCCTCTTCATTCAGCATTACTTCAGAAGTGGTTTCTACCCGGAATTGTCCGCAAAGCAGATCTGCTGCTTTGTAATTCTCAGCATACAAAAAAGGATATTCAAAAACACTGGCCTTCGGTTGGCTCGAAAACGAAAATCATTTATCCCGGACTGGACCCTTTTTGGCGAATTCCAGCTCAGAAAGAAAGTTCTGGGACACCGTTCATCCTGGCCGTAGGTACACTAGAACCTCGTAAGAATCTGGGCGTACTGATACAGGCATTCGAAAAACTCAAGGCCAAGGGTTGGCCCGGAAAACTAGTCCTGACAGGTGCACAAGGCTGGAAAAAAAAGATGTGGTCTAAATACCTGGACCGGTCTCCTGTAAAGAAGGACATCACCCAGACGGGCTATGTATCGCGGGAAGAATTGAGAGGACTGTACAGCCAATGTGCACTATTCGTCTATCCCTCCAAATATGAGGGTTTTGGGTTGCCCATTATCGAAGCGTTGGCTGCTGGGGCACAGGTGATTTGCTCGTCTTCGAGCAGTTTGCCGGAAGCAGGGGGAAATTGCGCCCGATATTTTAACCCTGAAAGAGTACAAGATCTTTATATCCAGCTGAAAGAAAGCCTTGAGAAGGAACACATATGTTCTGATGCCGCGCTTGGCAAGCATTTAGAACAATTTGACTGGAACCGAAGTGCTGAAAAGTTTCTTACTTTGATGCAGAATTTGTCAGATCAGTGAAAAAGTGGAAAGAGAAATTCCTGGAGTGGTATTGGCGCCTGCGATTGAGCTATAGTGGAAAGACGCCCATTTTCGTGTTCCAAATGGGAAAAGTCGGGTCATCGACAGTTTACTATTCCCTTAAAAATCAGCTTCCAAACAGGTTTATTCTGCACGCCCATGATTTCAAGCCCGATCACAAGCGTATCGTCAAAGTTCGGGCTCTTTACAAACACTTTAAAAAACATCCCGAGCGCCCCCTAAAGATCATCACCCTTGTGAGGGATCCGATCGGCCGGAATATTTCCGGCTTTTTCCAGGAATACGAGCGCTATGTGGGCCGTCCTTTCCGACATGATGATTTCAGCGTCGAAGAGTTGAGAAATATTTTCTTAGAAAAATACAACCACCGGGCACCCCTGGATTGGATGGATCGCCTGAAAAGCCATTTCGATATTGATGTTTACGCCGAACCAATCCTTCCTTCTCATTATAAACGATACCAATCTGGTTCTGTAGAATGCCTGCTGCTTCGGCATGACATCGACAATGAGGAAAAGGCGAGGATTCTTCAAGACTTTCTGGGCCTTGATCATTTAGAAATCGAAAATTACAATCAAAGTATCCGTCATGTCTACGGTGCCAAATACCGGGAGTTCAAACAAGCTTTAACCCTGCCCAAAGATTTTTTGCAGAAGATGCGCTCATCCAGGTACTACACTCATTTTTATACTGCGGAAGAGATACAAGGACAATGTGCTAAGTGGGAAGAATGAACTAAATAGTCATGTTTGGCCATAAGCTAGCCATAATCCCAATTTTTTACATTGATGTCTATGCAGTCTGTTGGAGATTCTGGCATGAATTTCTTATATTATAACATGAAGGACTACCTCAAAAAATGAGGAAGTAGACATAACTCAACAATAACTATCAGCATATGAAAAGCTCCTTACTTACAACATTGGTGTTTATTTGCCTTTTGCTAAACCTACCAGGGAGGTCACAGGGTGTTGTTCCTCAGAAAAGCACTATTGAACACAATGATAAAAATAGACCTTGCCTAAAAGCAGTGGTTCGCCCAATGCCCAAAACACTAAAAAAAGCCTGGCAGGATTATTTAAAAGATTCCTATGATTTCAAAATAAAAGGTATTGGGTTCTTGACAAATAAAGACCTGCTCACTGCTGAAAAAGTAACAGTCAATGAGATTTCGCCAAAAGCCATGGATTTCTACACGAAAATCGTTGAGCACGAAGATGGATCAGAGATGAGTGTGTTTGCTTCTCATGGCTATGACATTTACATCAGTAAAGAAAAATCACCCTCAGAATTTGCCGCAATGAAAGGCATTTTTCAGGAATTCCTGCAGAATTTCTTACCCCAATATCATCAAGAATTAATCAAGGATACTCAAAAGAAAATAAAGGGGCTTGAAGGTGATCGGAAGAGTATGGAAAAACAAATCAGAAAAGACAAAAGAAAAATTGAGAAATTAAATAAGGAAATTGATAAGATAAATGAAGCCCTTATTTCCAATAAATCGGAGTTGCGACAGATCGAGCAATTGTTAAGGTCGCGAAAAAATGAGCTGAAAAGGGTTCAAGAAACACTGGATAATATGTGATACTGTCAACTCATCAAGGTAGAATTGGCAGCTTAAATTTCACAGAATTTGTTGATATGAGTAGCCCGTGTGATTTCAAATGAAATAAAAAGCTTGAAGTCAAAAGAAAAGGGTCTTCCGGTCCTTTTTGGTAAGCCTCATTCTTTGACGCTGCAGTTCTCCTGAGCTAACGGCTGCAAGGAAAAACAAGCTGCAGTGAAGAGAAAACCTGGCTGCAGAGAATGATACCAACTGGAGTAAATCACACATCCGATGCAAAGGCATAACTGGCTCAACTTGGGCTCACCTCCATGATATCTTCCTCGAAGACACGAATGCCCTCATCAACATCATCATACACACCGATGGATTTGCCTTTGTGGAGTAGAAGGCAACTCGTCGCCACTTCGCGTATCAGGTCCATCTCATGAGATACAAACATAACGGCTCCGTAATCCGTGTGCTGGCGGATACGCCCCAGGCATTTTTTCTTAAACCCTTCATCTCCCACGGCAAGTACCTCATCTACCAATAACACATCCGGCCTCAATTGCGCAACAATAGCGTATCCTAGTCTTACATGCATACCTGAACTAAAATAGCGAACGGGTGTATCCATAAATTCACTGAGTTCCGCAAAGCGCACGATATCATTGTAAACACGGTCTATTTCCCTGGTGGTGAATCCAAGAAGGGCGGCGTTGACAAACACATTTTCTCGTGCTGTGAGAAAGGGATCGAAACCGACACCCAGAGAAACAATGCCCTTGGCCGTACCCCGCAAGTCAATTTCCCCGTGATCTGCCTGCAAAATACCGGCAATCAGGCGCAAGAGCGTTGATTTCCCGGCCCCGTTTCGACCCAGGATGGCCATACATTCTCCTTTTCTCAGATCAAAACTGACATCTTGAAGGGCCCAAAATTCTTTCGGGCGCAATTCATCTGAGACCTTGCCGCCCAGCAGTTTCTTTCCGATATCACTTAACCCGTAGCGCAGAGACAATTTCAAATTTTTACAAAGCTTTTTCGACAACCCATTGGTTCTCAAAATGAATTCACTGTCCCTGGTGTCTGTATCAGAAAAACTCATATCCTCTCAACTACTCTTAAACAAGTGATGCGAAATATTCTTACCCCTACAAGAAATAGGATTAAAGCAACTAAAAAAACAACAAAACTTTGCAATACAAGATCTGGCTCACCCCCAAGCAATAAATCGCGAACTGTCACCAGGGGTGCCGTCACCGGATTGATCATCGTCAGCCATTTTAAACTGCCGTCCTGAGGAACCTCGTAAACAATGGGTGTAAAAAGAAACCCAAATTGAGTGGCAAAACCGAATAGCCTGGGTACATCGCGGTACATCAGATAAAAAGGCATAATCCACATGCTCAGGGCAAAACCCAACAGGAGTAAAATTCCCGCAGGCAAGATGAATAGGAGCATCTGAGGTCCAGACCATATCCCATAAAAAACAAAGACCATGATTAACAGCACAATCCGGATACCAGAATTGAAAAGGACCTCAAGAACAGAGGCACCCATGATACTCAAGTGATCGAAGCTGAGGTTCTTGATGATTTCCTGGTATTTTTCCATCATCTTAAATGGAATTTCCATGGCGTCGCGGAAATTATGCCAAAATAAAATACCGGTAAGCGTAAATACTACATAAGGCATGTTATCGCTACCCTCAAACTGGATGACGCCATTGCTTTTAAGCAATACCCATACCGCAGCATTGATAATGGAAGGAATGACCAACCAGAACAACCCCAGAAAACTTTTTCTGTGAGCTGCGCGTATATTTCGCGCGAACAAGCGCCAGGTCAAATCCACAAAGCGACGCAGCTTTTCACTCATAGGCTTCTGATGCACATTTCATTTACAGCCTTGCAAAGTTAAGAGAATTTTTATGGCCTGCTTTGATGGGAATTAACACTGTTGAGAAAATATTTCTAATTTCGACCAATTACCAAGCCTATGAATTGGAAACAAAAAGGAAATCAGTGGTGGCTGATGTTGGTCGTGTTCACCTGGCTATTATACACCTTGGGCACTTATCTCTACCATCACCCGACCGTAACTGAATCTCTCACGTATATACATTACCCTTGGGTACTATTGGCATCGATTGGCCTGGCCGCACTCGGCTATTGGATCATGTCAGGTTTGCCCCTTAATTTTCAATGGCAGAGAGATCTCAAGTTCCGACCTATTCTGACCTGGATTTCCTTTTTACTTTTACTCACCTTGCTCTACAACAAAATACTCCAAAACAGTGTGCCTGATGGGATGCCATTAGATCAATTCACAAAACATTTCCTTGGTCAAAGCCTAAAATATTTCTTTTTGTTGGCCTTAATAAGCATAAGTGCCGGATGCTGGGGACATTGGTTTTTACGTTGGACAACCGGGAAAGGAAAGTATCCCGGGTTTTGGGCTCCTGTCGCCTTCGGTTTCAGCTTGCTCTGCACGCTCACCTTTTTTCAAGCCCTTTTTGCCCCTATCAACGCGGTTTTCATTTGGATCTTAATTCTTGCACCCCTACCCTTCTCAATGAATTATTTAGCCAAGGTGCTCCATATGTTTTTCTGGAAAAAACAGACCCTGAAGCAGGTTCCGATTTGGACAATACCTGTTACCGCGATGCTGGGCCTGTTTCTCTCCATATCATGGATTATCTCTATTAAAGTTTTTCCTACGGGCTACGATGGTCTGACCTACTACGGCAACCTGGCCCATTTGCTCGGTCAAAACGGGGAATTAATTGGCGGATATCAACCCTATCAATGGTCACTAATCATGAGTTGGGGCTGGATACTCCTTGACGATCCTGCCATGGGTTTTTTACTGGGATACCTTCCCGGCTGGCTTTCTATTGGAGCACTTTATGTTATAGCCCGGCAATACCTGGATGTCGGAAGCAGCCTTGTTGTTCTTTTGCTCTGGGTAAGCCTTCCTGTCAGCGCTTTTCATTATGGGCAAACTGAAAAGGTAGACCTGGCACTGCATTTTGTGTTATTGAGCAGCATTCTGTTTTATTTTCAGACAGAAAAATTGAAAACAAACAAAAATATAAGCCTAAGAAGATGGGACTTTATGGGACTGCAATTTGACGGAAATGCCCTGTCCTGGTTGCTTTTGGGTTGGTTGATGGGTTTTGCCCTTGGCATCAAACTCACGGCCTTTTTCCTATTATTCGGATGGAGCTGCCTGCTATTTTACAAACAAGGCAACTTCAAATTATTGCGTTGGGGATTCCTTGTCCTACTAGGTGGGTTTTTCGGCTTCGGCCTCGAAAGAGCAGCGGGAGCGGACTACGGGTCTTATGTCATTCGTATTTCCGGACTCCTATTGATGGTTGTAGGCATTTATGAAATACACAAAAGATATGGGTTTTGGTCCCCAGGGCTTAAAAATGTGTACAGTCATTTGATCGCACTTGGAATAGGAGCCATGCTTTGCCTTGCGCCCTGGCCTGTGAAGAATACTCTTGACAGTGGGGTCCTTCAAGTGCAACGAGCACTCACAGGACCCAAAGAACAACCTACTATTGAACTCGAAACCCCTGAGCGGCCCGAGATTAATTTATCTGCCAAAGACAAACTGGCTGGCCTTGTATTCCTGGGGACAAGCCGCAGGGAGGAATTAGGTAAGTTTCTCGGTTTTGATGAGGGATTCTACAAGTATTTTACCGTACTATTTAAAATGACGGCCAACCCGGGAATAGAAAAGCGCGCATTTGTCAATATTGGTTTCTACTTACTTTTTGTCTTACCCCTATTTTTGTTCTACCCGCGGCGCTACAGGCTATGGAAACTTTGGACCATGCTGCTTTTTCTCATTTTCTTTCTGGGTATATCCAATTACCTGGTTTGGCAACAACCGGGTCTGGACTCTTTTCAAACATCCAACCCGCTCATTGAGGAGCAACCAACTGTTATCAAGCCTCTACTGGCAGTTTTCCCGGAGAAAGTAAACCAAGTGTTCTACACGCTGGGCTCCTACATTGATCAACTACCTCTTCTTGGGAATCGATCATGGCGCATTCTGAACGTGTTTTTATCCGTTGCGCTTCTTTTATTGATTAAAGAAATGGCAGGAGGCTTGTTACAGACATTCAGAAAAAAAGAAAAGATCTTATTGGTATTGGTGACATCGTATTTGTTTATGTGGTATATCACAGGCTCGGGCATTCCTTGGTATGGATTTACAGGTGTGGCACTCCTTTTCATAGTCATTCAGATTCTTTTAAAATCAACGTCTCAAAGCGT
>DATFJT010000285.1:0-3231 GCA_035269065.1 Saprospiraceae bacterium
TTCTTCATCTGAATGGTTGGCGATTACCTTCCTCAAATTCACGCTGTGGGTCAAAGATGGTTAAGCCATACTCTTGTGTCATACCCTCAAAAAAAGTAAAGTCTTTTATTCTACATACCGACCAGGAGAGCGCATTCAAATTTTTCTGACGCATTCGTTTTTGTTAACACCAGAGGCTCATACAGAAGTATCCTGTTGGGAGGCTAAATCAAGTAATCATTGGATGATTTTTTTCTTACCTGACCAGAAATGCAGTGGTAGGATGAGAAAAATTTCCCTTGGTATGCTCAATAACATAAAAACCCCTAAATTAAATAGATAAGAAGTATACAAGATGTACCGCATATTACTGCAGGTGGTCTGTGAGGTCTCCGATTTCATTTTGGCAAAATGTATAATTTAGAGCCAAAGAAAAGACTGAAATAATCAACTAAATCAGAGCCTTTGCCACAACATCTTTTGAATAATATTTTATAATCAGCCGCCCTAGTTTGGAATCAGAGAAATTCAAATACGGTACTTTTCAAGGAGTCTTTGTTCCTACAGCTCTGACAATCCTGGGGATCATTTTATTTCTTCGTTTACCATGGGTTGTCGGTAATGCGGGTATTGGCGGAGCGATAATTATCATACTGATTTCAGTAGGGATTACCTTTCTGACCACTCTTTCCCTCTCGTCAATCATTACGAACATACAGATAGGTGCGGGCGGAGCATTTTCTATTATTTCACGTTCGCTCGGTCTGGAAACAGGTGGAAGTATTGGCATACCACTTTATCTTTCTCAGGCAGTGGCGGTTGCCATGTACATCTTTGGGTTTAGAGAAGGCTGGTTGTGGATATTTCCCGATCATTATGCCATCTTGGTTGACCTGGGCGCATTTTTGTTTGTTTTTCTCATTGCTACCATCAATACCAAATTGGCTTTTAAAATTCAATATGGCATCCTGGCCATTGTTTTAATTGCCATTGGTTCTGTAATTACAGGCTTTTTTCAAACAGAAAAACTGACAGAGCCTCAATTCATCGGGAACTTCGTTGAAGCCAAAGAAGGTGAGTTGATTGGCGCCAATTTCTGGGTGGTTTTCGCTGTATTCTTTCCGGCAGTAACCGGGATCATGGCCGGCTTAAATATGTCCGGCGAATTGAAAAATCCAAGAAAGAGCATTTATACAGGGACTATTTGGGCCGTAGCTTTGACAACAATAGTCTACATGGCGCTGGCGCTCATGGCCGGTTACATGGGGGAGACCGAGGAATTGAAATCTAATTTTACCTTTTTCGTTGACAGCGCTTACTTGCCCAGGCTCGTGCTTATCGGGCTGCTCGGTGCCACCATATCCTCAGCATTGACCTCTTTTATAGGTGCGCCAAGAGTGCTGGATGCTATTGCCGAGAAAAATGTGGTTCCTTTCTCCAACCTTCTGAGCAAAAAAAATAAAAAAGGGGAACCCATTTATTCCATGTTTTTCACCGGAGCCATCGTCTTCACGGCATTGATGCTTCGCGAATTGAATGCCATAGCTCCTTTGATCACCATGTTTTTTCTTATTACCTATGCGATGATCAATTTGGTCGTACTCATAGAGCAGAGTTTGGCACTGCCTAGCTTCAGACCCACGTTTAATATTCCCATTTTGGTCCCCCTTTTGGGTACAGTGAGTTGCTTTTTCGTGATGTTTATTGTGAATGCGACGTTTTCCATCGTCTCCATTGCATCCGTCGTGGCCATTTACTTGTTTCTCATGCGAAGACACCTGGATTATGCCGGTGGCTATGCTCGAAGTGGCTTGTTCACTGCCCTGGCCAAATGGGCTACAGAAAAATCGTTGGAATTATCTCATTCTGACGAGCCCAAATCCTGGCAGCCAGACTTGATAGCGCCCATCAAAGAAACAAGGGAAATCAGGGCCTCCTTCAAGTTGCTCTATGCGATGATTCATCCCAAGGGCTCCCTGAAAATACTCGGCGTAGAAACAGGGAAAAAATTAAGCCGGCTCAGAAAAAATATGCCGATGGTCATCAAATCCCTTCAGCAAGGTGGGGACACGGTAAGTTCTGCCCTCATCGACAGCAGTGATTTTGCCAAAAGTGTAGAAGCTGGCATTGAAGCCTTAGATGCGGCGTATTTTAAACCCAATCTGGTGTTTCTTCGACTGGACAACAGGCTCAAAGAATACGATGATTACGAACACATCATCAAAACCTTTAAGCACCAACGCAGGGGTGTTCTTTTGTATGTGCCCTTTGCCAAAGTAGGTATAGGATTGGAACAGACCCTAAATTTATGGCTAAAAAATGTTCCCAATGACTGGCAGTCCAATAAAGAGTTGGGCAACAATGATCTGTCTATTTTAATGGCCTTAATGATGCATCAGAATTGGCGAGGGCGCCTGAATATGATTCTGGTCACGCATGACTCTGAGAAGGAGGGCTACGAAATGCTGAATAAATTGAAAATGTTTGCGCGATTACCAAGCGATATCAATTACTACGTCTTGAATTCCTCTGAAGAGAAAAAATGGGAAAAATTACCACAAGCAGATCTGAACATTACCTCCCTGGAGCAATCGGACGATCTGGATGCTTTACTCAAAGAAGTCTCGCAGTTCAGGTCTTCTTTTCTGTACACCCTGGATTCGGGGGCGGAGAATGCGCAGGTGTAGGGATTGGGCACTGTTAAAAAATAAATTATCACTAATTAGGGAACACAAGAAAGGATAAATATGAAAACCCTGTTCAAGTATACTGCAATATTTTTTATGACCTTGACAACTCATAGTTGTTCAAGTCAGAAAATTGAAAATGATCTCACAAATAATAATCTAAAAGATAAAGTGATCTCATATTCAGAGATTTCATATTCTGCAGAAAATAGCTTAGGCAAGCTTAAAAAAGGTCAGCGTAAAAGAAAATTAAGACATGGTAGAGATGTACAAATAAAATATGACCATTACGGAAATCTAATTGAAAAGAGCTTCTACAAACCTGACGGTAGTTTGTTTTTAAAATATACTAAAAAATATGACGAGAAGGGAAATATGATTCAGAGGAGTCAGTACAATTCAGATGGAATAATGTTTTCTAAGGAGACTTCCACATACGACCAAAATGGGAATAAGATTAGTTGGATCTATTTCAATGCAGACAGCAGCTTATTCTTTAGGGAAACCTATAAATATGACGAGAATGGAAATATGATTCAGTGGAGTCTGTACAATTCAGATGGTA
>DATFJT010000286.1:0-3216 GCA_035269065.1 Saprospiraceae bacterium
ATGATTTACCTGGCAGTAAAGATCACGAGCAGGTCACTCACCTGGGAAAAGGAGCCGCTATTAAAATTTTGGATGGACGTACGATTTGCGACGGACGCATGGTTCGCTTTCTCCGGAAGACAGCCGATAAAAACAACATCCCCTGGCAACACGAAGTACTGCCCATGGGAGGTACAGACACCGCTGCCTTACAGCGCGAGGGCAATGGGGGAAGCATCGCCGGGGCCATTAGCATACCTACACGTCACATCCACCAGGTGATCGAAATGTGCCACAGTGCTGACATTGAGGCGGCCATAAATTTGCTCAAAGCAAGTGTCCTTGAGTTGGACCAGGCAAATTGGGAAATCCACCTTTGATCAAGACGGAGATGAATCCATTGGACGCTTAGACAACTATTAAACAATACGACGATGATCAAGAGCAAACTCCCGGAAACAGGAACGACGATTTTCTCCGTCATGTCCAAAATGGCACAGGAATACGATGCCATCAACCTCTCCCAGGGCTTCCCGAATTTTGATGTTGACACGGACTTGATTGATTTGGTCAGTGACCACATGTTACGGGGACACAATCAGTATGCCCCAATGGGTGGATTGACGCAATTGCAAGAAGTACTTGCAGATAAGATCCTGCGATTGTACAACCGCCGCTTATCCCCCAACAGTGAAATCACCATCACTGCGGGAGCCACACAGGCCATTTTTACGGCCATTACGGCATTGGTCCATCCCGGAGATGAAGTAGTGATTGTAGAACCCGCCTACGACTGTTATCGCCCGGCCATTGAAATCAATGGAGGTATTGTACGTCCATTCGCACTTCATAAGCCTGATTTTAAGATCTACTGGTCAGAGCTGGCCGACCTGGTCAATGAAAAGACCAAAATGATCATTCTCAACTCGCCGCACAATCCCACAGGACAGTTACTGGAATGGGAGGATTATGATGAGCTGATACGCCTCGTGGAAAAACATCCGGATTTATATGTATTGAGTGATGAGGTCTACGAGCATATTACCTTTGACGGGCATGCCCATGAAAGCATACTCAGTTTTGATGCCTTGTGGCCGAGATGCATGGCGACTTTCTCATTCGGCAAAACTTTCCATGCCACGGGATGGAAAACCGGCTACATCGTGGCCCCCGAATATATAAGCACGGAGATCAGAAAGGTCCACCAGTACAACGTTTTCTGTGCCAATGCACCTATCCAATTTGCGCTTG
The DNA here is from genome assembly GCA_035269065.1 of Saprospiraceae bacterium. Lineage (GTDB taxonomy): Bacteria > Bacteroidota > Bacteroidia > Chitinophagales > Saprospiraceae > DATFJT01. The sequence continues at coordinate 1,231 of DATFJT010000286.1, forward strand.
CCGATTACCTCGAAAATGATGAGAAATGGAAGCGTTTGCCCGCCTTTTATGAGAAAAAGAGGAATTTGATGGAAGAAATCCTGGCCTCAACGCCTCTGGAACCCATTAAAAGTCTTGGCACTTATTATTTGATGGCGGATTTCAGCAGCTTCAGCAAGCAATCCGATACTGAATTCGCTGAATGGATGACAAAGGAGATAGGCGTGGCCGTGATACCTCCCTCTGCATTTTACTCAGACGGGTTAGATGAAGGAATTGTCCGCATTTGTTTTGCCAAAAAAGACGAGACCCTGCTTCAGGCAGGTGAACGCCTTCAAAAAATGGCATCCTATGTCTGAGGCGCTCTAGCTCAAGACATAATATTCGTGAGAAAATTATTATATATCTTTACCCCTGCAATGTAGAAAACGAATTCAGTGGGTAGAAAGAAGCGAAAAAAAAGCCGACAAAAAGGAAGTCAACCTTCCTATGTCCAGGATGGTAGAGCCACGAAAATAATAGGGATGCTGGCCATCTCCCTGTCTGTATTTATGTTCTTTTCTTTCTTGTCCTATTTCTTCACCTGGAAAGATGATTTCAACCAGGTACGCATGGACTGGCTGACATACCTTTTCGATCCTGTTTACCAGGCGGAGAATTTTCTCGGCAAGTTTGGGGCGCTTTTGGCGCACATATTCATGTTCCGGGGAGTGGGTATTATGGCCTTTGCACTGGTATACCTGCTCTTTAAAACGGGCATGCTGTTACTCCTGGCCAACTCGTGGAAGAAGCTTTGGGTAGAATGGCGCTGGGGTGCTTTCCTCATCATCTACCTGAGTGTATTCTTTTCTTTTGCATTCTCGGGAATCGACTTCAATATTGGTGGCAACTTAGGCCTGGGAATCAAGAACAGCCTGGTAAGCCTCATAGGAGGCGTTGGACTCACCCTGCTTTTCATCTTCAGCCTTTTGTTTCTAGTGGTCTGGCTCTTCAATCCGGATTTTAATGAGTTAAGTTTTCGAGATAAATTGAGAATTCAATGGTCGGATTTGGTATCCGGTTTCAGTTCTAAAAAGACCAAAAAGAAGTCATCCACGACCACTTCAAAACGTGAAGAAAAACCAGCAGAAGAAAATACCTCCCAAGAAGAGACCGTAAGTGCTGAACCTTCCATGGCCTTTGACCAGCCAAAAAACAACCAGGAAAATGATAACAAGGATGCTTCTGATACTGACGGGTTTAAAATAGTAGTACCGGAAGAAGACGAAGAAAGCAAGTTGGAACAGAGTCGATTGAAGACAGAAGAATTTAAAAACCTTCAGGCCAGTTCAGAAAAACTCAGTGTTGAGCAGGAAAACGTCAGTCACCTCGAACCATACGACCCCACCAAAGATCTGTCTCATTACGAACATCCGCCCATTGACCTGCTGAATGTCTACAGCAACGACGGCATCGAATTCGACCGGGAAGAACTGAATGAGAAAAAAGACCAGATCGTACAGACCCTTCAGAACTACAAGATCGAAATCAAAAAGATCTGGGCCACCATTGGACCGACGGTGACCCTGTACGAGATTGTGCCTGCGCCTGGGGTCAAAATTTCTAAAATTAAAAACCTCGAGGACGACATCGCTTTGAGCCTGGCTGCCCTCGGCATTCGGATCATTGCTCCAATCCCGGGGAAGGGAACTGTAGGTATTGAAGTCCCCAATAAAAAGCGGCAAATCGTGGGACTCCGATCCATTATCAAGTCGCGCAAATTCCAGGAAGCCAAAATGGACCTGCCCATTGCCCTCGGTAAGACCATTGCCAATGAAGTTTTCATCGCAGACTTGGCTAAAATGCCACATTTACTCGTCGCCGGGGCCACAGGACAAGGTAAGTCGGTGGGGATCAATGCCATTCTCGCCTCCATTCTTTATAAGAAGCACCCCAGCCAGGTGAAACTGGTGCTGATTGATCCCAAGAAAGTGGAACTCAGCATTTACACGGAAATCGAAAATCATT
>DATFJT010000287.1:0-3761 GCA_035269065.1 Saprospiraceae bacterium
GGTGTACTGGTGGCTTTGCACTGGGTCACCTTCTACGGGGCCATCAAAATGAGCAATGCCAGCCTGGCTGTGGTTTGCCTGGCTACGACTTCATTTATGACTTCTATCATGGAGCCTTTGATACTTGGATCCAGGTTTCGATGGTATGAAATGATGCTTGGGTTGTTGATTGTGCCAGGTATGTTGCTCATTGTGCAGGGTTCTCCCGAGGAGTACAACATCGCCATTTTTGTAGGATTGATATCAGCGCTCCTGGCCAGTAGTTTTGCCATTCTCAATAAAGCAGTTGTAGAAACGAATGAACCCATGGTCATTACTTTTTACGAGCTCGGCAGTTCCTGGTTGTTTCTCCTTTTGTTGTCTCCTCTTGTGCTGCTGTTCGGAGATCCGGGGCCTCTTCTGCCATCCCGGGCTATCGATTGGTTCTACATCGCCCTTCTGACTTTTCTCTGTACGAATCTTGCCTATGTCCTCGTTCTCAAAGCACTCAAGCATGTATCTGCTTTTGCCTCCAATCTGACCATCAACCTGGAACCTGTATACGGTGTTATTATGGGTTGGTTGATTCTCAATGACGCAGAGGAGTTGAACCCCCGGTTTTATATCGGTGCAGGAATCATTGTTTGTTCTGTGATGTTGTATCCCCTGATACGGAGGTGGCGTAAAAAACGAAATTTAGATTGATGTTTTCTGATAATGAAATGATAAACCGGCGTGAGGAATATTGCGAAAAACACAGTTTTTTGCCCAATGAGTCCTTGTTGGAGGCCTTACAAAAAGATACACAGGAACATTTTAGTCGTCCGCAGATGCTGTCCGGACCTTTGCAGGGCAGTTTTCTGGCATTTATCAGCGGACTAATTCGTCCGAGAAGAATTTTGGAAGTGGGCACCTATACGGCTTACAGTACCATCTGTCTAGCCCATGGCCTGGAAAAGGGAGGAGAGTTGATTACCCTTGAGAAAGACGGGCAATTGCAAGAAAGGATTGAGAAGAGCATTCTTGAGGCGGGGCTGCAGGATCGGGTACAGGTACTGTGGGGAGACGCCCTTGAACATATGGATGGCATAGAGCCGACATTCGACCTGGTATTTATCGATGCGGCCAAACGCGCCTATCGGGATTACACGGAACGGGCACTGGATTTATTGTCTGACCGCGGTTTGATCATCATTGACAATGTCTTATTCCACAATGAAGTACTGGAAACGCCACCTGTTGGTAAGATCGCCGGATCTATTCATGATTTCAACCAATGGCTCTCACAATTGAAAGGAGTGGAACGCGTCATGTTGCCGGTTAGAGATGGACTGACTTTGTTGCGAAAGACCACCCGTTAATGGCCGGCATTTACCTACATATCCCTTTTTGTAAAAAAGCATGTCACTACTGCGATTTTCACTTTAGTACCAGTCTCAAGTACAGGGAGCGTATGGTGGAATGTTTGAAGCGGGAACTTATTCAACGCAAAGATGAAGTGGAGGAAACCATATCGACCATTTATTTCGGGGGAGGCACGCCTTCCATTCTCAGTGATAAGGAAATTGATGGTCTCTTGAACACGATAGATAAGCATTATCGCCTTCAGGATGAGCCAGAAATCACCCTTGAATGCAACCCTGACGATACAAGTCGCGAAAAATTCCGGCACTGGCGAATATCCGGCATCAATCGACTGAGTATAGGCGTCCAATCTTTCCATGACACGGATTTACAGTACCTCGGGCGTGTTCACGATGCGGAGGAGGCGAAGTTAGCGCTGGGGCAGGCACGTGATGCCGGTTTTGACAATATGACTGCTGATCTGATTTATGGTATTCCGGGTGGCAACGATGAACGGCTCAGGCAGAACATTGCTACCATGTTGTCTTTTCAGGTGCCGCATATCTCTGCTTATGCCCTGACTGTAGAGCAGGGAACTTACCTGGCCCATGCGATAGCCAAAGGCAAATGGCATGAGATAGATGAGGAACAACAAAACGGACAATTTTATCTCCTGCGGGACGAGTTGCAGAAAGCCGGCCTGGAACACTATGAAATTTCCAATTATGCCATGCCTGGGTACCGCAGCCAACACAATGGCAATTACTGGTCGCGCATTTCCTACCTGGGTATTGGTCCCTCTGCACATAGCTATCACAAGGGCATTCGTCGCTGGAATGTGAGCAATAATGGACGTTATATGAATGCCGTTGAGGCAAAGGAGCACTTTTGGGAGTCTGAAGCCTTAGGACCCGTTGAATCTTACAACGAAACTGTATTGGTGTCACTGCGCAAGAAGGAAGGTGTTCAGCTTTCGGAATTAACGCCTTATGAAGATTTTTTTCTTGCCAAAGCCCCACAGTTTATGGAGAAGGGCTGGTTGATAAAGGAGGGCAGACATTTTCGAAGTACCGAAGCCGGGATGATTTGGCTGGATCGAATGACAGAAGGTCTTTTCTTGGAGGAATAAGGTTTTTTGGTGTCTTTTCACCTTGGAAAGTTTCTCCAATTGTGTCAACATTTCTTTCCTTTGATCGAAAGCGCAGAAATATCTGTGGAAGGAAAAAATTTGAGGCCATCGCTCGCGCAACATTACCTCATTATAAGCGTTGTATAAAAGTATTACTATCTTTGCGAAGTGTTGCACTTTCTTGAGGAAAAAGTACACTTCTCTACGCTGCGGAATAAAACTTGCAACAATAAAGCGGAAGGAATACTTTTACCATAGTGCTAAAAGATTCATGAATGGCAGAACAGAAGCAACCAAAGTCTCTGATGGTTCCTTTGCGTCGATTCTTCAGTTTGTTGAAGATGGACCAAAAGGATATTACATACATCTACATATACGCCATTTTTTCCGGGTTGATCACCTTGAGTATTCCTTTGGGCATTCAGGCTATTATTGGATTGATCGCCGGTGGGGCCATGTCCAGTTCACTCTACATTCTCATAGCTATCGTCACTATTGGTACGGGTATGATTGGCGTTTTAAAAATCATGCAAATGACGGTAACAGAAACCTTGCAGCGCAGGATATTCTGTCGCTCGGCTTTCGAATTTGCCTACCGAATTCCCCATTTTAAGCTGGATTCTATTCAAAAGACGTATCCACCAGAGTTGGTCAACCGCTTTTTTGATACACCTACCCTTCAAAAGGGCTTGCCGAAAATACTGATGGATTTTTCAACCGCTATTTTGCAGATTGTTTTTGGATTGATTCTCATCTCCTTTTACCATCCTTTTTTCGTCTTCTTCGGGGTACTGTTGGTAGTAATTGTCTTTTTCATATTTAGAATTACAGGACCTCCGGGCTTATCGACGAGTTTGAGAGAGAGCGATTATAAATATGAGGTGGCACATTGGCTGGAGGAATTGGCGCGTGCTACCAGCTCATTTAAACTGTCCGGGAAAAATAATTTTGCGCTAAAGAAAACAGATGAGATTGTATCCAAGTACTTAGATGTCAGAAAGAAGCATTTCAGAATTTTGCTTATTCAATTTGGCGGGGTTGTCGGGTTCAAAGTTATTGTGACTGCTGCTCTTCTTTTTCTGGGCAGTTTGTTGGTGATTGAAAATGAAATCAATATCGGGCAATTCGTCGCGGCTGAAATTGTCGTCATTCTCATTATGAGCTCCGTAGAGAAACTCATTCTCAACATGGAGACGATTTACGATATGTTGACAGGGATTGAGAAGATAGGGAAGGTTTCTGACCAACCGCTTGACCGCGCCTCAGGGGTGGATTTTGACGAAATAGACTCAGGCAAAGGAATGGCCGT
>DATFJT010000288.1:0-9300 GCA_035269065.1 Saprospiraceae bacterium
CAAGACTCTCCCCGGCAAGATTGATCACGGCGTCGGCCCATTCCATAGCCTCAGGGTCAATGTATTGATCGACAGGACTCCACTGAAATACGCGATAGGGACAAGACTTGTTCTTTGAACGACTGAGCACAGCCACTTCCATGCCCATGGAGGATAAATAATCAGACAAAGCGGAACCAATGAGGCCTGTACCACCGGAGATGATAATGTTCTTCATAATTTGTAATTTAACTTTAGTTTAAGCAATTTGTTCCACAATCCGCTCGTACCAAAGCAATAATTAAAACCGATGCAGCATGCGTAGAATTTCGGCCATTCTTTTTCTAACCCTATTGCTTTCTCTTAACTATTCATGCCGTCATTCCCCTTCTTCAGAAGTGACCCAGGGGCAGATTACAGTCAATCTCAAATCAGCTCCTGATAAGCTGAACCCCTACATGACCACCAACGCTTATGCGAGCATTGTCAACCGCCTTCTGCACCCTTCCCTGCTTGAATTCCACCCTAAGACACTGGAACTTCAAGGCTATCTGGCTACCTCACTCCCTGGTCAGCAATTGATTGATACCGGAAGGCTCAATGGCAATTATGCTTTTAACTACGAAATTCGCCAGGAAGCACGCTGGGACGATGGCACCCCTGTTACCGGCAAGGATTACGCTTTTGCCATCAAATGCCTGTATTTCCAGGACATCGACGCCCCCGTCTGGCGGTCTTATCTAAGCTTTATTGAACAGGTACAGGTGGATGCTCAAAACCCTAAAAAGTTCTCTGTTCTCACCAATACCACCTATTTCAAAGCAAGAGAAATGACCGGCGTGTACCCGCTCCCTGCTCATTTGTACGATCCTAATGGCCTGCTTGACAATTACAGCATTGAAGAAATCAAAAACCCGGAGTTTTATGCCAAAAATGTAAAGCCCAATAATGTCCTTATGGCATGGGCGGAGGAAATGAATAGCCCCCTGAGAACCCGAAGACCGGAAGGTCTGCACGGATGTGGTCCTTATCGTTTGGCAGATTGGACCTCGGACGGACGCATTATTCTCAAGAAAAAAGACAATTGGTGGGGAGATGCACTGTATGAGAAAAACGATCTTTTTGCGGCCTTTCCTCAAGAAATTGTTTACGAGATTACGGAAGACCCCAATACCATCTACAATCAAATGAGCGAAGAACTGGTCGATGTGGTCAGCAATTTGGACCCGGCCTTATTCGACAGAACTCAAAATGAATTGAAGGATGAATTCCAAACTTTCACCCCGCTCAGCACACAGTATTATTACTTCAGTTTCAATATGCTGAAAGCCCCACTGGATGATGTCCGTGTGAGAAAAGCGCTCTCTCAGCTAGTCGACAGGGATAAAATCATTGCCTTACTTTTCGGAGACCAGGCGCAAAAAATTGTCGGGCCCATTCTACCAACCAAGCCGTATTACAATAAGGATTTGAAACCCTATGCCATGAACGTGGATGCTGCCATCAGCCTGTTGGAGGAAGCCGGATGGAAGGACACAAATGGCAATGGCATTCGAGATAAAAAACTATATGGTGAAAATGTGGAACTCAGTCTCGATCTCTTAGTGGCCTCAGAGTCCAGTGTTTTCCAGGATGCGGCCGCCATTTGGCGAGAAAGTGCTGAGAAAGCCGGTGTCGATTTACAGCCGGTGGCCATGGAGTTTTCAGCCATGAGGCAAAAACTCAAAAACAGGGATTTCGATATTTTTGGCCTGGCTGCCGGCCTGGAATTGGGTTTGGACGATTTGTACCAACAATGGCATACCAACAACATTGAGACAGGAGGCAATCGTGCCGGTTTCGGCAATGAAGAGAGTGATGCCCTGATTGAGAAAATTCGAAGCGACATTTCTCAGAAGGAAAGAAATGAGGCCTATCTCGCCATCCAGGAAATCCTGCACAAGCAACAGCCTTTCGCCTTTCTATGCACCCCAAAATCGCGTATTGTAGTGCACCGCCGTTATGGAAATGCTTTTTCCTCGAGTAAATACCCCGGCTTTTTCGAACATCATTACCGGATCACCAATGAACTCAATTAAAGCTGGCACCGGCAGTACCTGGCGATTGATCGTTTTCACCCTGTTTAAGCTGTGGTTGGCTGGCAGCATCTGTTTTATATTGTCCCGATCCACGCCCGGAGATCCACTCGAACAGTATTTGGGCTATCCTGCGGAGAACCGCTACATCGCCGAAAATGCTCAATGGGAACAGGAATTGCAAAAATACCGTGCAGCGTATCATCTGGATCGACCTCTTTTTTACTTCTCCATTCAATTCAGGTACCCCGACTTTATCGCCCAATTACCTTCTGATAAAATTCAACATCACCTTCGTCATTTTTTTTACAGCTACAGAAATGAAGCCCAACTCAAAGCTTACTACAATCAACTTCTCCAACTGAAAAAACACATCTCAGGATTAGATAACCGAAGCACAAGGAACATTTTGGAGAGCAAATGGAGTGATATTTTAAAAAGTCATGATGTAGAATCCTCACAACAAGAAATGAAGGCATTGATTGCCCAGGTCAATGCCCGAACAGAAAAAAAATTTAACCCCATCTCATGGGAGAAAAATACCGGCTCTGCATGGGCTTATCTATGGCCGCAACTTCAGTGGCATGGATTCAACAACCAGTACCACCATTGGATGACAGATGCTTTAACAGGGAAATGGGGAAAAAGCCTGCGTGACGGCGAACCCATCACTTCCAAAATATTTCCTGCTCTTGGTTGGACCCTGAGTATCAATCTGCCGGCCCTTCTATTGGCTTTGTTTGTGGGCGTATTTTCAGGTTTGCGCGCAGGAATGCGGCCCCATTCCGGGAAATTCAGTCGCTACCTTTCTTTGGTATTTTTTGCTCTGCCTGTTTATGCCCTTGCGACCTTACTCATCCTGTTTTTTACAAAATCAGGTTGGTTGCCTGTTTTCTCATCAGTTGTAAGGCCCCCGTCGGAAATTACAGTCTTAGATTTCTGGCGCTACTTTACATTACCTGTCCTATGTCTTACAGCGGGTGTTTGGGCATTCATCCATCAGCAATTATCGACACAAGTAGAGAAAACACGAAAAGCACCTTATGTCTCAGCAGCCTACTTTCGGGGAGTTCCGGATTCCGTAGTCAAATGGAAATACATCTTTCCCAACTCCATTTTCCCCTTGATTACCTCCCTGACCATTCTCCTTCCGGGACTTTTAGCAGGCGCCCTGGCTGTAGAGTTCATCTTTGACATACCCGGAATGGGCAAACTATTGTATGACAGCTTACTTGGTAAAGACTGGCCTGTGGTCTTCATGCTTATTTTTCTCAATATGGGCATCATTATTCTTGTGAACAGCCTCGCCGACTTGTTGTACCTGAAGTACGACCCCAGGCGTGAACAACTCCAATACAAGCAAGTCATTTGAAGGCTGAACAGACATATCAACCAAACATCAAAAGAGTAGGAATACTCTGGAAATACCCTGAATGGCTGATCATAGCGCTGCTTTTAATTTTCCAGGCTTTCCTGGTGGGGCCCGGGGGTATTATGTGTGTAGAAAAATCAGAAGAGGGACAATGCGTAGAAGAAATGACAAGGCCCATCGCATATGATCCTGGAGAAATGATTACCGGGGAGAAACTTAAAGCCCCACTGACAGAAGGGCCAAAAGGAAGACACTGGATGGGCACCGACCACCTGGGCAGAGATGTGGCAGCCGGTTGGCTCAGAGGCTTGTACTACAGTTTTACACTAAGCCTGATTGCAGGCATCATAGCCATATTGGTTGGGTTAATGATAGGTGGGTTGGCTGCTTACTACGGCAATCGATTTCCCATCAATCACTGGTCGGCAGAATGCATCATTGTCGCACTCGCCATTCTCATCTCATTTGTGGTGTATCACCAGCTTCGTTTTTGGCTGCCAGGGCTGGGCGCTTTAATTAGTTTCCTCTTTTTTGGACTCTTTCTAAGCTTCATTCTATGGCGCCTGGGAAGCAAAGCCTTGAAGCGGACAGGCCTTATAGCAGAGGGTCGATTAAATCTCGATCAGATGGTCATGACTGGGGTAGAACTCTTCGAGTCCATTCCAGCCCTTTTGATCATGCTCACCATTTTAAGCATGATCCAGATAGCTTTCTATTGGCAGGTAGGCATTCTTCTGGGAATCATAGGATGGACAACAGCAGCCAGATTTGCAAGATCAGAAGGCAGCAAACTTTTATATAAAAAATATATCCGCGATTTGCAGCGGTTGGGGCTATCTGACTTGAAAATCCTATGGAAATACATTTTGCCCTCCATACTTCCTAGTTTAGGGGTAGTCTTCAGCTACAGCATTGCGGCCTTCATTCTGGCAGAGTCCTTCTTGTCTTTTTTAGGGATTGGCTTACCTGGAGAATTCAGTAGTTGGGGTCGCATGTTGAATGATGCGCGACGATTTCCCCAATCCTGGTGGTTGGGCTTGTTTCCGGTTCTCGGCATTTTCTTGCTCGTCTGGGCCTATCATCGCCTGGCGCGTCAACTCGAGAAAAAATCTACTTAAACAGTCGGGTTTTCGTTTTTGATTTCTTTAGAGAGCCGTCCTTGCCGTAATCCGGTCCTATATTCTCGGTTGCTTTACAACCGGTTTTTCTACTGCAAGCTGTTTGACTAAGAAAGGAAACCATCACCCAAATCATCAGTATCCATCGCAGTTTCAGGTAGGTTTTGTATGTATTTCTCATGAGGAATAACTGTTGTTTTTTTAACCAAATGACCTTTTCAACCATAAAAAAGCAGAAAAAAGCCCAAAAATGCCACAATTGCAATCTATTTTTTCGCGCTGCATTTGTAAATGCAAGGGATAGGAGTATATTTGCCCCTCAAGTTATAAATTTAAAACTTTCTAATATGAACAAAGGAGAATTAATCAGCAACGTAGCTGACAAAGCAGGATTGACCAAAGCACAGGCAGGAGATGCGCTTAATGCTGTTTTGGACAATATTTCAGGTGCACTTAGCGACGGAGACAAAGTTACCTTGATCGGTTTTGGTACTTTTTCCATCAACAGAAGAAATGCCAGAAAAGGTAGAAATCCAAGAACCAATGAGGTAATTGATATCCCGGCAAAGAACATTGTTAAATTCAAAGCTGGTAAAGAATTCACTGAGAACGTACAGTAAAATTCAACATTAACAAAGGCATTCGAAAAGCAACTTTTTTTCTAAGAAGTTGCTTTTCTTTTTATATTCCATCCGAAGGTTTTATAATTACTTATGGCAGATATACAACGCCTCAAAGACATCGCTTCTCAGGTAAGACGAGACATCATCAGGCAAGTACATGCCGCTCAAAGCGGCCATCCTGGAGGTAGCCTAGGCTGCACCGAGTTATTCACCGCACTTTATTTTGAAGTCATGGACCGAAAGCCCGGGTTCCATATGGATGGCAGGGATGAAGATGTTTTTTTTCTATCCAACGGCCACATCTCACCGGTTTGGTACAGTGTGTTGGCCCGAAGCGGATATTTTCCTGTATCCGAACTAAGCACATTCCGAAAAATCAACAGTCGCTTACAGGGACATCCCGCTACTCATGAAGGGCTTCCCGGTATACGTGTGGCAAGTGGATCCCTCGGTCAAGGATTATCCGTGGGCTTGGGAATGGCCCTGGGTAAAAAATTAAACGGAGACGATCACCTCGTCTATTGCCTCTGCGGAGACGGTGAAATGCAGGAAGGGCAGATATGGGAAGCAGCTATGTTTGGCGCCCACCATAAGGTGGACAACCTGATTGCCTTGATAGACCGCAATGGACAGCAAATTGACGGGCCGACCAAAGAGGTGATTTCATTGCCCAATCTGAAAAAAAGATGGGAATCCTTTGGTTGGAAAACCATGGAAACTCAAGGAAACGACATGGAGCAATTACTTCAAGCCCTTGCCGAAGCCAAAAATCAGACTGGAAATGGCCAGCCAATAATGATCATCATGCACACAGAAATGGGCTATGGTGTGGATTTTATGGAAGGAACGCATAAGTGGCACGGAGTAGCCCCGAACGATGAGCAGACAGAAAAAGCCCTGGCACAACTTCCGGAAACCCTGGGTGATTACCCTTTAAAATCAAATGATGCTGAGTAAGTACGAACAAACAGGTAAAAAAGCCACAAGACAAGGTTTTGGAGATGCCTTACTAGAATTGGGGCAGGCCAATGATAAGGTGGTGGGACTTTGTGCGGATCTCACCGGGTCATTAAAAATGAATGCCTTTCAGGATGAATTCCCCAATAGATTTTTTCAGGCAGGTATTTCGGAAGCCAATATGATGGGTGTAGCCTCTGGTTTGGCCACGGCAGGATTTATCCCCTACACCGGGACTTTTGCCAATTTTTCTACGGGCAGAGTTTACGATCAAATCAGACAATCCATCGCCTACTCTCATAAGAATGTCAAGATTTGTGCCTCTCATGCTGGTCTGACCTTAGGAGAGGACGGAGCCACCCACCAAATATTAGAAGACATGGGACTGATGCAAATGCTTCCGGGTATGACCGTCATCAATCCATGTGATTACAACCAGACGAAATGGGCCACCAAGGCCATCGCTGAGATAGACGGCCCGGTTTATCTCCGGTTTGGTCGTCCCGGATGGCCGGTATTTATGCCCGAGGATGTCCCTTTCGAGATAGGAAAGGCCCATTTGATGAAAGAAGGAACAGATGTAAGTATTTTTGCAACCGGACACTTGGTGTGGATTGCCATGCAGGCAGTAAATGCTCTTGAAGAAGAGGGTATAAGTTGCGAGCTGATCAATTTACACACCATCAAGCCACTCGATGAGGAAGCTGTGCTGGCCTCCGCCTCTAAAACGGGATGCGTGGTCACGGCCGAAGAACATCAACGCCTAGGCGGGCTTGGGTCAAGCATCGCAGAGACCCTGGCCATGCATCATCCGACGCCCATGAATTTTGTGGCGGTAGATGATAGTTTTGGAGAAAGTGGTAAACCGATGGACTTACTTGAAAAATATGGCCTTGGACAAAAAAATGTCGAACAGGCTGTAAAAGACATTCTTAGGAGAAAATAAAATACAGTTTTTATGGGAGATGCCCGCAACAGCCACAAGGATACTCAATGCGTCCATGCGGGCGTAGAACCTGATAGGACAACTGGGGCAATCATGACCCCTATTTATCAAACCTCCACTTTTGTGCAGCGCTCCCCAGGAGATCACAAAGGTTACGAATACGCCCGGACACTCAACCCTACCAGAGAGGCGCTTGAAAATAGTATTGCCATACTCGAGAATGCCACTTTCGGTGCTTGCTTTGGCAGTGGATTGGCTGCAGCGGATGCCATTCTTAAGATGTTCAAGCCCGGGGATGAAATCCTCTTCGGAAACGACTTATACGGGGGCACCTATCGCCTGATGACAAGGGTCTTTGCCGGGTTCGGCTTGAAAGCTAAGTTCATCAATATGCACGATCTGGAAGCTGTGGAAAAACACCTATCAGACAGCACCAAAATGATCATGATGGAAACGCCAACCAATCCAACGCTTGGAATCTCAGATATTAAGGGATTGAGTAAAATTGCCAGGAAGCACCATTGTATTTTATGTGTAGACAATACTTTTGCCTCACCAGCCCTCCAAAACCCCATTGATCTGGGCGCAGATATCGTTTGGCACTCCGCAACCAAATACCTCGGTGGTCACTCGGATGTGGTCCTTGGGGCAGCCGTGACCAATGATCCTGTGATTGGCGAGCAACTTCATTTCATGCAAAACGCCAGTGGTGCTGTGCCCGGTCCTATGGATTGCTTTCTCGTACTCAGAGGCATCAAAACTTTGCACTTGAGGATGGAAAGAGCCTCTGAAAATGCCATGAAAGTAGCACAGTACCTGCATAAACATGCAGCTGTAGACAATCTATACTACCCCGGGCTAGCAAGTCACCCCAACCACGAGGTGGCGAAAAAGCAAATGAAGCAGTTCGGTGGCATGCTTTCGTTCGACCTGAAGGACAATAGTTTCGACAAAGCGAAAACCATTTTGGAGAAAACCAAGGTGTTTACTCTTGCAGAATCACTCGGCGGTGTGGAGTCTTTAATTGGTCACCCGGCCAGCATGACGCATGCCTCGATACCAAAAGAGGAAAGGGAAAAAACCGGTGTTACTGACAGCCTGATTCGCTTAAGCGTTGGGATCGAGCACATCGATGACCTGGTCGCTGATTTGGACCAGGCACTGGGGTAAGCCTCCGATCTATCTTTATTATTTTATTCTTTTAATGCGGCGAAAATCTACTTTCCTGATATTTCATGGTCAAGATAATGCAATATTAAGTATTGGATTTCGGCAGACTTATTCAAAATTGTATTAATTCAATCAGATTTATTAATTTAAGGTTGTTGAACTTTATACATTCAACCTTAAGCCACCTAACCAAAACACCACCTTATGCCCCAACACAGCCACCAATCCATCAAGAAATGGACGCTTGAAGACCGCCCCAGGGAAAAACTTCGTGACAAGGGCATCAAAAGCCTGACCAATGCCGAGCTGATCGCTATTCTGCTCCGCTCCGGCACGAGGACGATGTCTGCCGTAGACCTGGCCAAACAAATGCTGTCGCGTTCTCATCAAAAACTGTCAGAATTGAGTCGTTTTGAGTTGGCTGACCTATTACAAATCAAAGGCATCGGAGAGGCCAAGGCTACGACCATCCTGGCAGCACTGGAATTGGGAAGACGCCGAAAGAACGAGGACACGGAAGAAAACCCGGTCATTAAAAGTAGCCAGGACGCCTACAGATGCATAGCACCCTTCATTGAAGATCTCAACTCCGAGGAATTCTGGGTACTCCTGCTCAACAGGAAAAATATGTTGGTTCGCAGGGTCCAGATTAGTAAAGGGGGAATCTCAGGCACCGTGGTGGACAACCGTTTGATCTTCCGCCAGGCACTGCAACATTACGCCAGCTCCATCATCCTGGCGCACAATCACCCCAGTGGCAATCTCAAGCCCTCCCAGGCGGACATTCGCATCACGAAAAAAATCAAACAGGCCGGAGAGTTTATGGACATTAAACTGCTCGACCACCTGATCATTACCTCTTCCTCCTACTACAGCTTTGGGGACGAGGGGATGATTTGAATATGAATTGCCCACATTTGACATGACGAAATTAATTGGCATCTTTCTTAGTGCGGTGTGCAAGCTTTGTCCATTTAAATCCTACTTTTCAGAAGCAAGCACGAAATTATGATTCCAGAGCACGGCTTACAGGCCATAAACCCTGACAAAAGATATTCCT
>DATFJT010000289.1:0-2561 GCA_035269065.1 Saprospiraceae bacterium
CGCTCGTTTTCATAAACGCCTAACCGCAGTTTGAATATACCGTTTTCTTCTACTGTGAAGAGTGTGCCGAGATCAGCAATATCCGAGTAGTTTGAAAGATTCACAGATTCCAGCTCCTTAAATGCACCTATTTGGAGGGCATATCCCTCTTTTGTCGGAGCCGCTTTTTCTATGGAAGCTGCCTTTTCTTTAATACTTTTCTTTGCCCTTTTTTCGGAAAGTCGAACCGGTGGTAAATCAGGTGAAAGCACCTCCTCTGTAGATAGGGATATACTGTGTGGCTGATATCCGGATTTAAGGAATTCAAATTTGTAGAAAGTGTTTGGATCCAGATTCATGGTATAGGATCCGTCATCCTCCGTTATAGATTCAATATAAAAACCGGACTCTGTATCTATTGCTTTTACGTAAACCCTTGATACTGCCATACCCTTGTTGTCAAGCACTCTACCTTGCGACTCCCCTGCTGCTTCATTTTTATGGAGCGCCAGTTCCCAATATTGTCTCTCACCGGTATTAAATGGTATCTCTATAAGTCCGTAACCGTCTTTGGTGATCCGAATATTACATTTAACATCCTGCATGAGTCGCATGGAAACCAAACCGTCACGGTCTGTTTTCATGATTTTATTGTCGCAATCTTTCAGATCTATTACTGCTCCAGAAAGCCCTTCATTGGTTTTGGCATCCAGAATTTTAATTCTGACGCGCTTGCCCAACCCTTTGACACGGAAAAGGTCTTCAGCAAATCCAGCAGTCCTATTAGAACTAACAAATCCAAGATCCTGATCTCCCTGATAAATAAAATAGGATTCATCATAGGCAGTATTAATACCTGTCCCCATGTGGTATATCTTGGTGCTATGACCTTTTTCCTTTAGTTCTGCCCGATAGACATCGAAACCACCAAGTCCGGGGTGTAAGTCAGAACTGAAATACAATTCATTTCCGGAAATGAAGGGTGTAATTTCATTGCCAGGTGTATTTATTGCTGGTCCCATATTTCTAGGGTACGTCCAACCGTCTTTTGTTTTCACAGACCGATACAGATCAAATCCTCCAAAGCCGTCCGGGCGATCGGAGGCAAAATACATGACATCTCCTGATTCATTGAGGGCACCCATGCCGCTTGCAAAGCCCTGCAAATTGTGTTCAAAGGGCTGCAAATCACGCCATTTTCCTTTATCGTCCAATCGCCCTAAGTAGAGGCTCATTTCAATGCCCGGTGTATAAACCTGACTGTGTCCATCCAAGAAATTATTCTTGGTTACAACAACCCAGTCTCCATCACCTGAAATACCCAGAGGGCCTTCGTTATAATTGTTCTCCAGGTCTGTTTGCAGGAAAAGAGGTTGGTCCAGGTTTTTGGACTGGCTTGCAGGACCCACAAAAAGCTGATTGAAAGCCTGCCCTGCCCAGTTGTCCTGTCCCTTTTCTTTAAGAACCCGTTTAATATCCGTTCGGGAAGAGGAAAAAACGAGATAATCCTCCGCCAGGAAATTGGCGCCAAAGTCAGAATGTTCAGAATTCATGCCATGGCGTTCGAGTTGATAACTGGAAGGATCATTATGGTGTTTTTTAGCGAATAGCACCTTTTTAACGAGGGGTGTACCCAGAGCTGGATTTTTAGCCTCAAGGTTTAGAGCCCATTTGTGACCCTGATCGTACATTTTATTGAGCAGGAGCATTTCGATATATCGCCTAATATGTTCATCCGACCTCCATGATAGGCCACTGGCAATGCCATAAAAAGTAAATGCTTCCTCAAAATCGTACTGCAGCCAGGCGATGTCTCCAAGCCTCCAGAGGGCGTCATCGTGGTCTGGGTTTTCATCCAATATTTTACGAAATCGCTTCTCGGCAGAGTCAAAGTCTCTTAACTCAAAATATTTCTCCGCTTTCTGTAAATCCTTAAAGTCATCCTGGGCATAAAGACCAGTCGTAAAAATGCACAGGAGCGCAAACAATACATAGCGTGATTGAACCATAGTCTTCTCATTGATTACTTTACAAATATACTAAATTTGTAAAGGCCTGATAAGAAGCATTTATAGTTTGTTTTCCGCCTTCATTTGGATCAGTTTAGTCAACACCTCTTCGAGTTGTGAAGAACTGATTTTTTTGGACAAGATTTCCTTATTTTCATCCAGAATATAGATCATAGGGGTACTTCGTATATCATATAATTGCTTGTACCTTGAGCGAAGGTAAGGGTCAGCAGCATTAATCCATATATCCATACCTCTGTCATCTACAGCTTCCCAGCATTCGGGCACCTTGTCTGTCAGCTTGGTACACACAGCAAGTACCTCTACTCCTCTGTCTTTGAATTTCTCATAGAACTCCACCACTTTAGGAATAGATTTCTTACAATGACCACAATCGGGATCCCAAAAATAAAGCACTGTGAAATTAGATTTCAGATCATGTAAGCTCAGCTTGTCTCCTGCCCTGGTGGTCAGTTCAATGTCGGGAGCAATTTTACCGAGTAGAATCGGCTTTAAGGTCTTCGAATTTTTCATCATTTTATTCAATTGCTCTTCGCTTACCCACGGCGCTTC
>DATFJT010000290.1:0-13772 GCA_035269065.1 Saprospiraceae bacterium
GTCGGATGTACTGTTACTTTCGATGATGAGTTTGAAGTATTGAATAACAAATACTTCATCGGGCGTGCTCTAGATAATCGTCTCGGAGGCTTTTGTATTGCGGAGGCCGCCCGATTGATTCACGAGCAAAAAATAGACCTACCATTCTCCTTATACATTGTGAACAGCGTCCAGGAAGAAATTGGTTTGCGTGGTGCGCAAATGATCGTTCAAACCATCAAACCGAATGTGGCGATTATTACAGATGTAACACATGACACCAAGACACCTCTTGTAAATGCCAAGAAGTATGGTGAAATAAAATGTGGTGGAGGGCCATCATTAACTTATGCGCCAGCCGTTCATAACGTACTTTTAGACCTTGTTGTGGATGCAGCCGAAAAGGCGGACATCCCTTTTCAACGGGATGCCTCAAGTAGAGGAACCGGCACGGATACGGATGCCTTCGCCTACAGTCTTGGAGGCGTACCCGCCGCTTTGATTTCCATCCCCCTCAGGTATATGCATACAACTGTGGAAATGGCATCAAGAGAAGATGTGGAAAATGTCATTCAGTTATTTTTAGAATGTTTGCAGAAAATAGAAGTGAACCACGATTGGGATTATTTTAAAATTTGATCCCAATTTAATGCCCAAGCTAAGCGGCTTCCTGGAAAAATTCCTCTACAGCAATCTTATTATTGCGGGAGCTGCTGCCTTTTATACTTCTGAATATTACCTGGTCTTTGGGCGGGAATTCAATTGGCATTATCTATGGTTTGTTTGCTTTGTTTCCCTGGCTCATTACAATCTTCATAGACTTGTTGGTCTCTTGCTGGATCATCCGATTCCTTATAATGAGCGGCTAGATGCTATTGAACGCAACACACTATTGCAAGGGGTGTTCCTTGCGATAGGCGGTACAGGGGCGTCTTATTTGTTTATATCTCAAAGCTGGTTTAAAGAGCCTGTATTTTACCTACCGGTGGCATTGGGTTTGCTATATACTCTGCCTATCATTGGCATTCGTCTCAGGGACATTGCATTTTTCAAGACCTTCTTTATAGGTGCTACCTGGATGGCTGTTGCTGTATTCATTCCTGCCGTGCTCGACCAACGGACCGAACAAGGATTATGGCTGTATGCCTTTGAAAAATTTTCTTTTATAGTGGCCATTACATTTCCTTTTGATTTACGGGATATTCAGCGAGATTTGCACACGGAGACCCGAACTATCGCAAACCAATTTGGCTATAGAACTGTGATGGAGTGGTGCGCCATATTTTTTGTGATTTCTCAATTTTGCCATTATCAGCTTTTTCTCCTACATGTTTATAACAAAATCACAGCACTTACCCTGATTGTTTTTAATGCTCTCTGTTACATTATTATCCTAATAGGCTGCAGAAAACCGAGAAAAGATGTCTTTTACCTCGGCATTCTCGATGGATTGATCGTTATTCAGGGAGTTATTTACCTATTGCTGTACAATATGAGCACTTGATTCGGGCATACCAGTACTATATTGATTCATTTCGTGGCTTGTCCAATGAAATATGGTTACTAGCTTTGATTAGCTTGGTCAATCGGGCCGGAACAATGGTGCTGCCGTTTCTCAGCATTTACCTCACAGATCAGTTAGGCTTTGGCTTTCGCGAAGCAGGTATTGCCATGAGTGTGTTTGGCATAGGTTCCCTAATAGGCACCTACCTGGGTGGGAAGCTAGCAGATATCAGCGGCTATTACGAAGCCATGTTTTGGAGTCTGATCACTGGTGGGTTGATGTTTTTTGCATTTCTTTGGGCCAGCAGTTTTATTATGGTCTGCCTGGTGATTTTACTGGCTGCTTCTTTTGGAGAAGCTTACCGACCGGCCATGATGGCCAGTATAGCCATCTACAGTAAAGACGAAAACAGAACAAGATCCATTGCTCTCATTCGCCTGGCCATCAACCTAGGCTATGCATTGGGACCCGCAATTGGGGGGCTTCTTGCAGCTGGAGTGGGATACAATTCGCTTTTTATCATTGATGGCATGACCTGCTTAATGGCTGGCTTTCTACTGAAAGCAACCTTGAAAGAGAAATCAAAAAGCTCCCAGGCAAAGGAAAATGAAAAAGTCTTACCAGATGAGTTGCCACCCTGGAGAGACAGGGAATACATCGTTTTTCTAATAGCATGTACCCTTTGTGCACTTGTCTTTATGCAATTGTTTTATACGGCGCCTGTGTATTTTAAAAACAACCTTTCACTCGATGAAGACATCATTGGCATTTTATTAGCCGTGAACGCATTTATCATTGCTGTAATTGAAATGCCCATCATCCGCAGCCTGGAAAACAGATGGAATCCCGTAATACTTATCACCTTCGGATGCGCATTATTTGCATTATCTTACCTATTCATGGCTCCTTGGCAGCTCATTACTACAGCGATTGTGTACATCATTTTTATCACCTTCGGTGAAATATTTAGCTTTCCCTATGCCAATCAATTGGCCATGGAATTGAGTCAGAAACGCCGGGCGGAATATCTGGCTTATTTCTCAATGTCTTTTTCTATCGCACATATCTTGGCACCCAGTCTCGGATTAAGTATTGCGGAAAGCATGGGTTTTTCTTTCTTATGGGGGGCTTCCGGCATCCTATCTCTTTTTGTGTGTGTGTTATTTTATTTCTCTGGGTCAAAACTTCTGGCCAGAAGGAAATGAAGTGGTGAAGCATGCGTTTAAGTCATATGAGAAAATATTTATTATCGGTATTTCTATGGCTTGCACTGACTGGATCTGGTCTGACTCAATGCGATTCCATGACGTTATCGGAGGCAGGCTCTTTGCTCAACAGGGACACTTTTTACAATTTACGGGAACAGGCCCTGCGACATATGGACAGCTGCCTGTGGTCGATGGCAAAAAAGGGAGAGACTATTCCCAAAAACATACCAGAGCTTTTTGAACTTCACGCACCGGATAGCTCCTTTACGCTTTACAGCTATCGATTCAGGGTGCACTCAGCCCTTTTCAGCTACCGAGCTATTCTCAAAAAACAAGACAACACTTACCTACTAAAAAAAGACAGTGTAAATAAAGATGACTTGAATAAGAACATGCGCTATTCCCAAGACAATTGGTATGGTGCGATATATTTCAATCTCATTGATAAAAAAATATCCGGCAAAAACTACTACTTTCTCTTTGGTTACAGGGATTTAGATGCGAGGGAAAACCAAAAACTCATAGACGTTCTTTGGTTTGATGACAACGGGGAACCTCAGTTGGGAGCAAGCCATTTTGATTTACCTAATTTTGAGAATGCCCTGCGTTTTTACTTTAATTATGGAGAAATGGGGGCAGCAAAATTGAATTATGATCCATATAAGAACCTGATTTTAAAAGATCACCTCATTGTCAGCGTAGTGAATGGCATCCCTGTTCTGCTGCCTGACGGCTCCTATGAAGCTTTGGAGTGGAAGAAAAAAAAGTGGCGCTACATTGAAAAAGTCTATGATGAGGTTCTTGAAGAAGCTCCAAGACCTGTACCTCTCAAACGTGATAAAAAGGACTTGTTTGGTAATGACATAAAATAAGGTAATTAATGCATTCTGTCACCGCGCATTTCCAATTGCAGCATCAAATCAGCTTCAAAATCAAGGTATTTCTGCCATCGCTTGCGCACGTATTCCTCGCCACCATAATGTTTCGCCAGGTCTAAAAACATGCGGTAATGACCAGCCTCTGCAACCATGAAATGATGGTAAAATTTCCTTAATTCTATATCTTGTAAATCCAATGAAAGGAGTCGAAATCGTTCGCAACTTCTCGCCTCGATGAGCGCACAAACGAGTAATCTTTCCACCAATCTCAAATTCTTATCACCTGGCTTATCCATAAATGACATTAGTTCATTTACATACTCATCCTTTCTTTGTCTACCTAGTTGAAGTGATCTTTTGTCCAATTCTTTGAGCACCATTCGAAAATGCCCCCATTCTTCTGTAACCACTGGCGCCAATTCGCGCACCATTCTTATTTTATCAGGATACAATTGAATCAGGGAGATACAAGCACTGGCTGCCTTCATCTCGCAATAGGCATGATCCGTCAGGACATCTTCGAGATTCATCTCGGCTAAATTTACCCATCTTGGATCTGTGGGAAGTTGAAGTCCAAGCATCGTCTTTTTTTCTCAAAGATATAAGGATCGACAGTATTTGGGCAATAGTACTCAGTTCGTATCTTTAGTGCACTGAACTAAAACAGGTCAAGGATGGCCCTAATTCCCTGGATACAAATTGGTTTTCTTCCTGTGACCTTATGGGACGTACTCGATATTGTCATCGTCGCCTTTTTATTTTATAGAATATACAAGCTTCTTCGAGGCAGTGTTGCATTCTATATACTTTTAGGGCTTCTCGTCATTTATGTGCTTTGGTGGGTGGTTTCTACCCTGGAAATGAATATGCTTAACCTTTTACTCAGCCAATTTGTCAATGTAGGCGTAATCATGTTGTTGATCATCTTCCAACCTGAGGTAAGAAAGTTTCTCTTGGTTTTAGGCTCCTCTACCCCATTCAAACGTGGCCGATGGCTTCGTGACTTATTTGGACATAGCAAAATGGGCTCCGAGAAAACCGGAGAATTTGCCACCAAAATATCTGAAGCTGTTTTCGAGATGGCTAAAGAAAAAACAGGGGCCTTAATTGTTTTTACTGACTATCCCGACATTCATTCCTGGCTCAATAGTGGTATACGACTGGAAGCTCAATTCTCACCAGAATTGCTCAAATCAATTTTTCAAAAAAACAGTCCATTACACGATGGAGCAACAGTCATTCACGACGAAATAATCCACAGTGCAGGATGTGTGCTGCCTATCTCCAAGAAAACCAATTTGCCCACTAAGTTGGGGCTGAGACACCGGGCAGGAATAGGTGTAACAGAAGACACCAATGTGCAAGCCATCATCGTTTCTGAAGAAAACGGCAAGGTGGCCTTTTCTGAGAAAGGTAATATTCACATGGAATTAAGTCAGGATCAATTGGTCGAGTATCTCACCAAATCAAAATAATGCCAAATAATCTGGCGTTTGAAGCCAGTATTGTTACTTTTGAAATCCGCAAACAAGAACGAATTATCCATATATGAGTACTGAAAATACCACGAAATATCTAGAAGAAAACAAGGAACGTTTCCTGGAGGAACTGATCTCTCTTCTAAAATTTAAAAGTGTCAGTGCAGATCCAGCATTTAAAAAGGATGTCAGACAAACAGCAGAATTCCTGGTTGACCACATGAAAGATCTAGGTTTGGATGGTGCCAGAATCTATGAAACTGAAGGGCATCCCATTGTTTATGGTGAGAAAATTATTGATCCCTCTAAACCAACCGTATTGGTATACGGCCACTACGATGTGCAACCCCCTGATCCATTAGAATTGTGGGATTCGCCACCATTTGAGCCTGTCATCAAAAAAACCGATGCCCATCCACACGGTGCCATCTATGCCCGGGGAGCATGTGATGACAAGGGGCAAATGTTTATGCATTTAAAGGCTTTCGAAACCATGATGCAAACAGATAGCCTGCCCTGTAATGTCAAAATAATGATTGAAGGCGAAGAGGAGGTAGGATCTAATAATCTGGAGCTGTTTATCAAGGAGTATACGGATATGCTGACATGTGATGTCATCCTGGTAAGCGACACGGCCATCATCTCCAATGACACGCCTTCTATCAACGTAGGATTAAGAGGTTTAAGCTATGTGGAAGTCGAACTCACCGGGCCTAACAGAGACTTGCATTCCGGTGTGTATGGCGGAGCAGTTGGCAACCCAATCAATATTCTTGCTCAGATGATTACATCCCTTCAGGATGAAAATAACCACATCACCATACCGGGCTTTTACGATGATGTTGAAGAGTTAAGCCAGGAAGACAGGGATAAGATGAATGAAGCACCTTTTGATCTTGAAGCCTACAAAATGGATCTTGGCATTGATGCTGTTCACGGAGAGAAAGGGTTCACTACCATAGAGCGCACCTCCATCCGTCCAACACTGGACTGCAATGGCATCTGGGGAGGTTACATCGGGGAAGGAGCCAAAACCGTTCTTCCATCTAAAGCTTACGCAAAAATCAGCATGAGGCTAGTACCCAATCAATCTTCAGAGAGAATTACTCAACTTTTTTCAGACCATTTCAAAAAAATTGCTCCAGAGAGCGTAAAGGTAGAAGTAAGGCCGCACCACGGAGGTGAACCTGTTGTTCTCCCTACCGACTCCTTGGAATATGAGGCGGCCCATCTAGCCTTGAAAAAAAGTTTCGGAAAAGAACCCATTCCGGAGCGCGGTGGCGGCAGTATTCCCATAGTGGCACTTTTTGAAGAGGTATTAAAGGTAAAAACAGTTTTGATGGGTTTTGGACTGGATTCAGATGCCATTCACAGCCCTAATGAACACTATGGCCTGTTCAATTACTATAAGGGTATTGAGACTATACCCTATTTCTATTCCTATTTCACAGAATTAAAAGAGAAAGAAGCATGAAACAATTTGCATTAATTGCCTTGATTTTGGGTTTTTCGCTTGACCTCATGGCTCAGAAAACCTATATCGATTCTGTTAGTTACAGTTTAGGCGTGATGGTAGCTCAAAATTTCAAAAGTACAGATATCCCTAAAATCAATCAGCTTGAATTTGCCAGAGCATTCAATAAAGTCGTTCAAGAAGAAGAACTGAGCATTTCCCCTGCTCAAGCCAATCAGATCATCAATGACTTTTTCATGCAACAGGAAGAGAAGAAGTTTAGCGACAACAAAGAAGCAGGAGAAGAATTTCTTAAGCAAAATGGCGAAAGAGAGGAAGTAACTGTCACCAAAAGTGGCCTCCAGTTTGAAGTTTTAGAAAAAGGTGAGGGGCCAAGGCCTACAATCGATGACAAGGTCAAGGTGCATTACCACGGAACTTTAATAGATGGAAGCGTTTTTGACTCCTCTGTAGAGAGAGGAGAACCCATTAGTTTCAAGTTGAGGGGTGTAATCAAGGGTTGGCAGGAAGGCTTACAATTGATGACTGTAGGTTCCAAATACAAACTTTATATTCCCCAGGACCTGGCTTATGGGCCAAATTCACCTAATCCGGTCATCAAACCCTTCTCTGCACTTATCTTTGAAGTGCAGCTATTAGACATAGAGTAAGTGATGCGCTTTGATATCATTTCTGCCGTACCTGATTTGTTGCAAAGTCCCTTCCAACATTCGATTTTGCAAAGAGCTCAGGATAGAGGACTTATTCAGGTAGAAGTTCATGATTTAAAGCGATGGGGCTTAGGGAAATGGAATCAAATTGACGATTATCAATACGGAGGTGGTGCCGGCATGGTCATGATGCCAGAGCCTCTTGATACCTGTATATCTGAGCTTAAATTGCAGCGAAATTATGACGAGATTATTTTCCTCTCACCAGATGGAGAAAGGCTAAATCAGCAAAGCTGCAATGCACTATCCTTAACAAAAAATTTACTGCTCATTTGTGGCCATTACAAAGGCATTGATGAAAGGATAAGAGCGCTGCATGTTACCAAAACCATTTCCATTGGCGACTATGTATTGAGCGGTGGAGAGCTGGCAGCCGCAATAGTAGTGGACTCAGTAAGCAGACTCCTGCCCGGCGTACTTAACAATGAAAGCTCAGCCCTGGAGGATTCTCATCAAAATGATTTGTTGGCTCCCCCTATCTACACCCGGCCCTCTACTTACAAAGGAATGAAGGTCCCGGATATACTTCTATCCGGTCATGAGGAAAAGATTCGTCAATGGAGAGAAAAACAGGCTTGGGCAAAAACGAGGCGCCTCCGGCCAGATATGATCAAAGACGTCAATGATGAACATTGAAGCGCTAAGGGATTACTGCCTTTCGAAAGCAGGGGCAACAGAAGATTTGCCATTTGGTGAAGATACACTCGCATTTCGTGTAGCATCCAAAATATTTGCCCTGACCAATCTCAATGATGACCGTGCGAGAGTCAACCTCAAGTGCGATCCCAAATTGGCGCTCGAGCTTAGAGAAAAATATCCCGGTGATATTATTCCTGGCTACCATATGAATAAAAAACATTGGAATACGGTATATTTAGATGGTGCTGTCTCTGACAGCTACCTCATACATCTCGTCAATCATTCCTATGAACTTGTCGTCGCCGGATTACCTCCAAAATTGAGAAACCAGTATAATCCGTCCTAAGCTGGCAGATTACCCCTAATTCTGACTAAGCGCCAATCGTGAGCTTTAAAAGCCATGCATTCATCTTTTTTTGACAGCTCTTTGTCTAAAGCTGAATAGCTTTAGTGATTTTATGTCGATATTAAGCTTATGCAAGCCGCAAATCAATATCAGCACGCCAAGTACAAGGTGATGGGCTTTATGATCGCAGGAATTCTCTTCATGGGTCTTCTGCTTATCTATACTACACCTGGAGAATTCTGGCACCTGTGGATGAGTCGTGCACTGAATATCCTATCTGTTATATTTCTCATATTTTTCAACCTATCCATTCTCATCCCAGACTACTTAAAGTCAAAAGGCTGGATGTCTTATGCATTTTCCATTTTAGTATTCCTGGGAATATTTTCTCCATTGCGTATTGTTTATCTCTATTTTCTTTATGCCAATTCTCCGGAAAATAGACAGGTTCTCCTGGAGGAGCAAAGTCTTTATTATTTAGCCGACTTTCTTATCATCTTTCTCTCCACTACCATCAAGCTAAGTACAGACTGGGTATGGAATCAACGCAGAATGAACAAGCTGGAGAAGCAAAATATACAATCAGAAATAAAATTACTCAAGGCACAAATCAACCCCCATTTTCTTTTTAATACACTGAATAACATCTATGCTTTGAGTCTTAAAAATGATCCCAATACGCCTGAGGTCATACTTAAACTAAGTGGTATACTTCGTTATATTCTTTATGAGTGCAATGAAAAAGAAGTGCCTTTACTCAAAGAATGGACCTATATTGAAAATTACATTGATCTTGAGAAATTGCGATTATCGAATCCCGTAAAACTGGAGTTTGAGGCGGAGATCAAAAATGATAAGTTCCAATTTGCACCCTTGATACTCATGACATTTGTAGAAAATGCTTTTAAACACGGGCTGAAAAACCAAGATGCAGATACCTTTATAAGAATCAAACTGTACCAGGAAGGAAGACAAATGAGCTTTAACATTGTGAATTCGAAGCCTCCGGTAGTACCCCAGGGAGCCAGGGAGCGCAGAGGAATCGGCCTGGAAAATATTAAAAAGAGACTAGAGTTATTGTATCCGGCCCAATATGAACTGGATATAAAAAATACTCGTGAACAGTACCAGATAAATTTACAAATAGATAAGCGTAATTAAATTAAGGATGATGAATGTAATCATTGTAGATGACGAGCCGTTGGCAAGAGAAGTACTTGAAGCTCATTTGGAGAATGTTCCCGGGGCAGAACATATAGCCAGCTTTGCCAACGCTATGGAGGCAGGCGAATTTCTAAGAGAAGAAAAGGTAGACCTTATACTTTTGGATATTCATATGCCCGCCCTTTCAGGTCTTGAATTTGTGAAGACACTATCTGAGGCCCCTAAAATTGTCTTCACCACTGCTTACCCAAAGTATGCGGTAGAAGGCTTTGAATTAAATGCTGTGGATTACCTGGTAAAGCCGGTTTCTTTTGAAAGATTCTACAAGGCCATGCAAAAAGTCAAAAACAGCCTTGGAAACTATGAGGAAAACCAAGACACTGAAGAAGAATACACCTATGTCAAGGCAGACAAAAAATTACAAAAGGTCTTCTTCAAAGACATCTATTACATTGAAGGTCTTAAAGACTACGTTATTATTAAGCTTAAAGACGAACGTATCGTCACCTTACAAACGATGAAAAGCCTAAGCTCCAAGCTGCCCGAAAGGCTTTTTCGTAGAATTCACAGATCTTACATCATCAATCTGGACCACATAGATGCCGTTTATGGCAATGTTGTTGAAATGGAGATCGGAAAGGATGAGAAACACATCCCAATTGGAAAGAATTACAGGGAAGAGCTATTGGAATTGATCAACAAACACAAACTCTAAAAGGCAGCATACTAAAAAAACGCAAGGATGTTTTCAGCCCATCCTTGCGTTCAAATAAACTATTCTTTACGGCATGAAAGATTGATCAGTAAAGGACACTTACATTGCCCCTTCGGGTAAATTCTTCCTCAACACCGAAGCATTTCACTCTCAAGTAGAAACCATACACATCTGGGTTGACCAAAGTGCCATTAAAAGTGCCATCCCAGGAAACATTGAGATCAGTGGTCTCAAAAACCAATTCCCCCCATCTATTGTAGACCGCCAGGTAATAATCCTCGAGCAATACGGGCTGAGCTATGAGGTTGAAGTTTTCGTTGAGATTGTCCCCATTAGGAGAGAAAGCATTGGGAATGTACAAGTAAGGTTCGTCACAAATGCATGTCATATTCAGTCTCACCGTATCAGATGCATCACATCCGAATTCATCTTCAGAATATACCGTGTAAATAATCGTACTGTCCGGGGTGGCTACCGGATCAAACACCTGATTGGAGGGTTCCAAGAACATATCAGGAGTCCAGAAAACACTAACACTCGGAGTGCTTCCATCCGGATTTATTGCGAGGAGCTGCGAACTGGTACCTTTATTGAAATTGTACGGGTCAGCTGTTGCAATGATCTCATGTTCATTGTCAAAGACATCCAACAAAATACTGAATGTAAATTCACAAAATTCATTCATTACAGTAATGGTGAGCATAACATCCCGTTCACTGGTCACGAAAATACAACCATCGCCCTCATCTACTACAATGATGTCCGGGTTGTCGTAAATCCATTCCAAGATATTACCAAAGACATCCTCAAACTGGATCTTTACCGTGTCTCCTTCACAAAAACGAATGACCTCATCGTAATTGACCACAATAATTTGATTATTGATTTCTATGGAGTCGATAATTTCACATCCATTCTCATCAGTCAAACGTATATATATCACGTCCTTACCGGGATCTGGATTGATGCAGGTATCAGTTGAAATCACATCACTAAAATCTGGGAAACAAGACCACTCATACTCAAATCCCGGGATAAACGGTACGCAGAATATATCCGAGGAGTCGCATATCACAAATTCATCAGGGAAATCTACATCTGGCAGGTCGATTACCTCAACCACTACGTTTCTGGTCACATAACAGCCAGTTTCAGGATCTGTTATGATCACGGTAAATGTAGTTGTACTTTCAGGACAAGCTGAGGGATTACCGATCTCAGGATCAGAAACAAGATCCTCCGGCGACCATCTATACTCATACTCGGAATTGAAGCCGGGATTCAAGAAAACAGTATCCCCTTCACATTTGACTATGGTATCAAGCTCAGGATAATCAAACGTATCCACTTCCACTTCAAGCGTATCTGTAACAATCGGACAACGCTCATCCTCAAAATATATGGTGTAGCTCAAATCAATAGGTACTTGGTCCTTGAAGAATGTGTCACATACCTCTGCGCCTCTGTAAGTTTCGCCCTCGATTTCCCATACTATGCTATCAACAGCGCATATGGTATCTATTCTAAATTCTATTTTTAGTGAATCAGTACAGTCCAGAACCTCATATTCAAATGCATAGTCACAACATTGGTCAGTGAAATTACCCTCACATTTTACAGAATCTATACCCACACATTTCAGGGCCCCTTCGTCGGGTACAAATATTGCACAGAAAGTCTCCATGGAATCCGGGTAGTCATAAATGATAGGAAAACCTCCCTGGCACAAATCCGGGTTTTCAGGGTCATTGAAACATACCTCATAGATGTCGCAATTCGCTCCATTGCAGGTAAACTCAACTATATTATTCTCTCTATCAATGATGTTACATTCAAAATCCGGTGTACCTTCTTCGGATACAAATTCCAGGCAAATGGTGTCCTGAAAGGTACACCCAACATTATCTGAGGAAGAAACAGTAAGGAATAAACAAGTATCACTTTGAATAAGGATACAAGGATTGGGCTCTAACGAGAAAGTATCTCCCTGTCCGTTGGTCCATGTGTAGAAGAAATTTAGATCTGCATTGGGGTTAAGGCATATAGTATCGCCTTCACATACGAATTGGTCGTCTAAAGGATCAAAATCCAGAGGACGCACTTCAACCAATTTTTCTTCTTCATCCATACAACCATCCTTGGTCCAAACCGTCAAAACCACATTGTACACCCGACTTCCTGCCAGAAAAATGGTAAAATCTGGTTGTGTAGAAACCACCACGCCATCAAGAGTCCACTCCCATCGGTCAATCATTTCATAGGACGCTGCAGAACTTTGGTCAGTAAAAGTAACATTGGTACTGTCTGCATTGCAATCCTCAATGTCTATATCAAAATCGGCCATCAATTCCGTAAGCACTATTTTGGTTGTCAAGACATCCGAAGTGTCTGCACAAGCAGTTCCGGGTTTACTGATGAGCGTAATATTATAAGCTCCAGTATCCGGAACACGGAAAACAGGATTCACCTCAGTGGATCTTAGCGTATCGGTTCCATTTTCAACAATCCACAAAAAGTCATTGGTAAATCCGGTTTTGTTGTCGACAAAAATTTCCAATGGTTCACCGTCATAATAACAGAAAACACTGTCAACCATGAATTCTGCATTGGTATTATCACAATCAGTGACATTGTATTGAAAGTCACGCCTCAAAAAACTCACCAGGTCTCCGTCTACATTGTATTCTTCAACACAAACCCCAATCACATATCTCCCCAACTGAACCGGCACACCGGTGATAAAACCAGTAGATTCCTCTATAGCTATGTCCGGAGCTCCATTGAGCATTAAATCTTCATTAAAGCCAATCTCCCACTCCACGGAATCATATCGCTCCAGGATTTCCTGGAAACTCTGTCCGGGAAGAATAGGGGTTGAATCCTGTCTAAAGACCGGCAGAGGCACACTTAATGGACGACAAAGACTGTATTCAACCGTGTGGCCGAATGGAATTCTATCCTGAATAACACTATGGTCCCAGTCAATTGGTTCATCTACACAAATAGCCAATGGTGGCCAGTCGTTGAAATCCAGCCCGTCTTCACATTCTAGATATTTTTCATTGGAGAGATAACTGAGAAACACAGAACCCGTTTGCTCGTCATTGATGATGTTAACAATGTCATCGTTTCTACAACATTCTACATAAGAAAAATAATATCCCCCCACAGGCTCCGGCAAGGTGACGTCAATGACATATTCCGTAGTTTCTACACAAATATTAGGCGGAATCAAACAAGAATCGGCAACAATAGGTGTAAGGGTATCTCTTTGTCCTAAGGGCAATTGAAATTCCATTTGAGTGGTATCCTCATCAAAAATACCCAAGAAAAGTGGATCATCGAAATCAGCAATACCATTATCACAATCTCTGTAAATAGTAATGAACACCCGGTATTGACCATTTCCTCCTAGACACTCATAGTGCAGTTCCCCTCCAATAATATGGGTGGCGGACACTTCAGTGCAGAGGGCACTCAATGCAAATGCAAAAAGAGCGAGAAAAATCTTTTTGAATGTATTTGACTTCATAAAAATAAATTATTCCTTTACCTTGAATGCTACAGTGCTAACTGTTTTAATTTTACCTTCTGGACCATCAGATTCCCTTATCATTTGTTTCGCCAATTCATGATGAAACACTTCACTCATATTTGCTACAAGGCCAAAAGGAACA
>DATFJT010000291.1:0-5681 GCA_035269065.1 Saprospiraceae bacterium
TGTCACTGGAGATGATCTGGTAATCTGCACCTTCTGTAATTTGAAGCAGTCCACGGAATTCACCAAGCGTACCTGTAATCAATATACTGTCTCCCCGATCTGCTTCGCGTCCTACACCATTTGGATCATAGATTCCCAATCCGGCAGTTTCATCCTGAATGTATCTGATAAATCCAAGTTCATCACCATTCGTAATGACACCTGCAATGGTGACTTCCTCACCCAGAGAACGCTGACGTGCTTCCTCTATACTAATGGTTTGTGCTTGGGAGAAAAACTGGATCAAAAATAGAAAAGCCGGAATGAAGATGAACTTTCTCATGTTGTTGTTTTAAAGATTGATGGTTAAGGATACATTCCAACGCCTGCCCTGCCCAAAATGCACTGCTGTAGATTTGGCATCGAAATCCTCTGTAATAATTCCTGGTGTAAAGGTATTGTTTACTTGGGCATCTGAAATATATAGGGCATCAAAGGCATTCAATACAGACCCCCTCAAATTGCATTTTACATCGCCCAATCTAAAAAAGTAACCTGCGTGGAACTCAACCAGGGAATAGGACGGAGCCTGATAAACTTCTCGGCCTCCATTGGGACCCTTTAGGTCTTCTGGCTCGAAATCTGAAAAATGACGAGCAAAGTGTGTAATTCTTCCCTTGACATACAACTTATTAAAGGGCTGGTAACGCAACATGGCACCAATTTGAGTCTGCGCTGCATCACCAACATGTACACCTCTGGCATCAAAAGAGAAGGTATCCACTTCCGGAGTTCCGGATACGAGGGTCGTAAATGTAGCCTGTTCGACAGAATTCCATATCCAATCGCCTACGGAAAATAGTCCCTCTGCCGTCAACTTTTCAGAAATGCGATAAGCAAAATCTACTTCCACCCCTACATGACGGGCATCTATCCCTGGAATGTCCAATGGAATACGCGGAGATTCCGGATCCGTAGGATCTTGAAGCGCAAAAATAACTTGTCTTAAAGGTTTGTTGATCCAATCAGTGTAATATGTATTTATATTCATGGTAAACTTGGGGCTGCGGTATTGCCCGCCCAATTCCAGGGCACGTATCTGCTCATTTTCATAAACAGGACGCTCTCTAAAGGCATCAGGATCGTCTACCCGCGAGCCATCTATTACATTGTCTAATCGAGGTGGCTTGGAGAAATACCCAATGTTTGTGAAAACACTTATTTTATCGTTGACCAGGTAATTGAATCCCGTCTTGATGGTATAGGTAGGTAAGTGTATCCAGTCAACACGTTGATCTTTGGCTTCAGGGGAACCCAGGTGATAGTTCTGATCCCGGTAAGCGATGGTATCTCCGTAGCCGACATGGAAGGTGGTATCTGCAAGTTCTACTACCTTGGGTATGAAATAATCTTCAGAAGCATAAGATACCTGAGCACCACTGAGATTCAAAAACCAACTCCAGCGATTCTTATCGTATTCCAACAAACCAAATGCACCGCCCCAGCCAACAAAGCCAGAATCGTTGTAATTGATGATATCCCCTTCAACTGCGCGGGTGTTTCGTGGGTCAATTCTGAAATTACCCCCAAGAGCATTGAATGTCACATATTCACCGCCTAACAAGTCGTGAATTTCCTTGTAGTGATCTCCCCTGTAGTACCGAAAATCGACACCTCCACTAATGGACCAATGGGGCTTCAATTTATATTCGAAGGTGCTCAGAAGTCCATACCAATAATGATCATTTCTTTGAATGGCCAGGAATCTTTCCGAAATCGAATCTGAACGAGCAAAATTGATTATTTGGTTGTCCGCAATGACAGCATCTATATCAGTGGTCCCTGTCTCCGGTATGATATAACGTCTCCAATTGTCTCCATCTTGACGAATGCCTCCACCCCTGCCAATAGACATATAGGCCACGTTGGACAGAAAGAGCTTACTATTTATTTGCCAGCTGTGTCTCAATGTAATCTGCGGCTTGTGATAGCGGTTTTGACGGGTATTAAATATTTCCCCATTTCTGACACCTGTGTGTTGATTATATTTCAACCCCCTGTCTACACCTAGCTCGTTATCAATGTTAACAAACTCGCGTGGTATGCCTCTTTCCAAAGCATAGGTTGTATCGATTGTTGGCATGGACACCTTAAAACTTCGCTGTCCATGTTCCTGGGGTGCTCCAAAACCACTCAAACTGATGAGATGATCTCCAAATTGCTTTTCTGCCTTGAGATAATAGAAAGCCCCCCTGGTAAAGTTGCCATCAACCCAGCCATCTCCTTCTTTGTAAGATAAAGCTGCACTAAAGCCGAATCCATTTTCAAGTCGGCCACTATTAAAGCCCACACTCGTTCTGAGAAAAGCATCATTCCCGACTTCTTGTTTGATCCTTAATTGACGCTTAGACTCAATGCCCTTAGTGAGAATATTGATGGTTCCCCCTACGGCAGGAATAGACAACTTGGAAGCACCAAGACCACGCTGGACTTGCATGCTCTGCGTCACCATGTCAAGCCCAAACCAATTGGACCAGAAAACATTACCGTTTTCCATGTCATTCACAGGCACGCCGTCCAACATAACTGCAATGTTGTTCTGACTGAAGCCGCGGATTGTTACACGGGCGTCACCATCACCACCACCCTGTTGCGTAGCATAAATACCAGGAGTGGTGTTCAAAATCATGGGTAAATCCTGCGAAACCAGTTCCTCCTCTATCCTTTTAGTAGGTACATTTGAATAGGCCACAGGTGTTTTTCTATCAATTGCAATATCTGCAGTTACCAGGATTTCCTTCATCACCTGCAAATCCAGTTGCAAATTGATGATCGTGTCTTGCTCCAGAAGTATCACCCTTGATTGAGGGTCGTAACCCACATAAGAATAAACGATGGTATTCTCACCTTGGGGCAATTGCAAGCTGTATTTTCCGTCGATGTCTGTAACGGTTCCTTTGTCTCCTGATACGACGGTAGAACCAATGAGTGTTTCACCCGTCGCAGCATCCGTCAGTTGCCCGGAAACGGTAAATGTTTCTTGGCCTGTAACAGAAAGCCAAAGACCTAAAAAAGTCAAAAGTAAAAACAGTCCTTTCATGAGGAATGGTCAATCAATTTAAATAGCCATAAAAGCATTTCCGGGCGATCTGCCTAGGGTATCATCAGTTTTTTCGCAGCCCTTTCACCATTTTCAAGTTCGACCATTAGAAAATAGGTGCCTGAAGGCCAATTACTATTTTTGATCGTGTAACTATATACACTCAAACCCTGTTCCGATGTCACCGGCAATCCCAAACTGTTATAAACTGACACCGCTTTCATCTTGGCGTTTACTTGTATTTGCAATGATCCGTTATTCCAGGGGTTAGGAAAGATTTCCAAACCGATATCGGTCAATAATTGCTCTTCTACATCCACTGCATCGTGACAACTACAAGTATGATCTCCCAGGAATGTAAAGGTATTATTGAAATTCCAATTCCATTGTCCATAAGGGAAGGTATCTCTTCCCGTCAAAACGACACCTGTTCCTTCCTCAATGCGCTCATTTTTCACAAGAGTTGAATTGGCGGTTACTCTGCGACCGAGGTTATCTGACCAGTAGGGATCACCATAAATGACTTCCGGGTCCTCACCTATTACACCGATCACGTCAATGA
Source organism: Saprospiraceae bacterium (assembly GCA_035269065.1). Lineage (GTDB taxonomy): Bacteria > Bacteroidota > Bacteroidia > Chitinophagales > Saprospiraceae > DATFJT01. The sequence goes on from DATFJT010000291.1 coordinate 3,642, forward strand.
TGTTGGAACCATCAGGTAAGACTTCTTCGCCTTTTATCAGTGCAACTGCGTCGTTGCCATTGAAATAAAAAAAGCTTGTTGCTTGCTCATAAAATGGGTTAACGAAGATGTTCGCCTTGCCTTGCAGGTCAAATCGTTCGCGGTAATAATCTCCGTAAAGGAAACGATCGAGATTTTCATCAAATACGGGGAAAAGAATGGTATCGCCACTATTGTCTACACGAACCTCACCTGTGAGTGAATCAATGGATGGCTCCATGAGGATATATCCATTCCACACTGCCTGATCAAAACCACTACCTAAACTGTCTCTCTTGTCTATCACTATGACAAATGTTTCGTCTGGCCCAATACTGTTTCCTTCGGGTATGGGGCCTGCTGTAAAGGTAGTAGAGCCATTGCGAAACCTGCCAACGCTGTATTCTGATAAATCTACAATTCTATCTGTAGGGTTGTAAATCTCAAGTGCGCGATTATTTCCACTACCCTCGACATATTCAGATATAAAGAGCTCATTGCATTGAGCAAAGGCCATTTGCAAGGATAGAAGGCTGATAAAGAGTAGAAAATATTTCATATGCGTTATAATTTTTGACAAAAATAGATAAGCTCAACCAGAATTATCTTTGTAATGTATTAATTATGTATTAATCGTACACATTATGTTAAGCGTAAATTTTTAATTTGAACAACCTAGAGACAACATCATTTTCTGAAGTATCAAAACAAAGAGATTGCAAGAGTTCCAGGCTTTAGAATTGAATCACCAATTCCGCTTTGCCCTTAAAGAGATGGAAGAAACCGGAGAACATTTTTTCGTAACTGGAAAAGCGGGAACAGGAAAGTCTACCCTACTACAATTATTTCGTAAGGGCACTAAGAAAAAAGCCATTGTACTGGCTCCAACCGGGATTGCCGCCCTGAATGTAGCAGGTCAGACCATTCACTCCTTTTTTAGGTTTCCTTCCAGACCTCTGCGAGCTCAAGACATACGCCTTCAGAAAAACAGGCGTATTTATGAAATGATGGAGCTACTCATTATTGACGAGGTGTCCATGGTTCGTGCAGATTTATTCGATGCCATGGACCAGTTCCTCAGATTGAATCGCAACAACCCGGAGCCATTTGGTGGTGTTCAGGTTATTCTCTTTGGAGACATCTTTCAACTTCCGCCCGTGGTAGCTTCCCAGGCAGAGCGACAATTTTTTCAGGAGGTTTATCAGTCACCCTTTTTCTTTGATGCAAAAGTATTTGAAGATAATTTCGAATTACAGCTAATTGAATTGACCGAGGTGTTTCGTCAAAAAGACCGTTCTTTTAAGCAATTGTTGGATGATATCCGTCTAAAAAGAGCAGATTGGGACACCTTAGAGGCACTGAATGAGCGGGCAGAGGCAGTTTTGCCTGCGAGCACAACCGCCATTCATCTTTGCACGACCAATGCCATAGCAGATAGCATCAACCGCAAACAACTCAATGCCCTGGATGAAATCAAAATAGATTATCCGGCCAAAGTAACAGGCAACTACAATCCCGGTAAGTTTCCTACCGATGAAATTCTCAGTCTCAAAAAAGACACCCAGGTGATGTTTGTAAGAAATGATTACGAGAAACATTACGTCAATGGCACATTAGGTAAAGTCGCCAAACTGAATGAGGAGTCTATAGAGGTGGAGTACGAAAACAGCAAAGGACGTATGGTACAGGAAGAGATAACCCCTGTTAAATGGGAAATTTTTAAATACACACCCAAAGGAAACGAGATTGAAGCCAAGGTAATCGGCACCTTCACCCAGTATCCCTTGAGATTGGCATGGGCCATCAGCATACATAAAAGCCAGGGGAAAACTTTTGATCACGTCATTATTCACCTCGGCAGAGGTGCATTTGAAAGCGGACAGTGTTACGTTGCCTTAAGTCGATGTACCAGCCTGGAGGGAATTGTCCTGGCGCAGAAAATTCGACCGCGAGATATTATATTGGACGATCGCCTGCTAAATTTTCATCGACAGTTACTGATGTAGAAATTATTTATTATTT
>DATFJT010000292.1:0-8464 GCA_035269065.1 Saprospiraceae bacterium
AGTGGGTTTTCACCCACCGTTGCAAATATTTCGCCCCTCTGGGGCTGTTTTTGGTGGCTTTGGTTTTTTAAGTTACCCGATTGAAACTGGTTCGGCGTAGCTTGCAGCTACGCAAGGAAAACAGTAGCCAATATCAGAAAACAGATGCTTCCAAGGGGTTTTGCTTGCCCGTTATGTAAAGAGCCGCAGGCCAATTTACCGCCGGAAGGTTTTTGCAAAACGCAGACAGCCCGAGCTCGGGCTGTTTCAAAAAGAATGATATATTTAATAATGTCAATTAATAAACAGTTCTAAAGAAATGAAGCCTACATTTCCTTTGTCGCACTTTTAGTTCCAAATCATGCTTTTGTTTTCAAAGTAAAAGGTATTCTTTGGCCCGTCATTCTCCGTATGCTCGTGCATAAAGAAGGCAACATGTTCCAGGCCGGCCTCCTGCCAGAGTCGCAATCGATTCACCCAATCATCGATGCGCGCCTCATCGATCCCGGGATCTTCTAAGGCATTGAACCTGATAAAGGCGCGATTGGCAGTCAGGCGCATGTGCAGGACATCTCTCCTGCCCGGGGTGTCCGTGATGACCCAAACGATGCCGTGGTCTGACAGCAATTGCCGGATATCTGATAGCGCCTGATCTGATTGGAACAGGGCTTTATTTCGAAACTCAATAGCCAAAGGCAAATCCTCGGGCCAAAACAGCAAGAATTGCTCAAGGCCTTTCATTTTTTCAATGCCGAAAGAAGGGGATAGCTGCAGCAGACAACCACCCAGTTTATTGCCGAATGCCCTGAAAGCCAACAGACAGTCTTCCCATCGGCGTTCGTACTTCATGAAATTATCAACGCCGGATAGCATCCTGGGTACCTTCGGATAAAAATGAAAGTCTTCCACCGTATTTTCAACCCAGCGATAGATCATGTCCCGGGGAAAGATGCGGTAGTAAAAGGCGTTGAGCTCTACGGCATCGAACTTTTCACTATAGTAGCGTATTGGGTTTTTCTCACCCCGGGGAAAAAAATTCTTGAGAGAGGCTTTGCTCCAGGCGGTGGTGCCGGAGTGAATTTGGAATGACTGATTTGAGCTCAAGGCATTCAATAGCTCCACGTTGTCCTCGATTACTTCAGGCAATAGGAGCGGTTCGTGAGGGTTTGTAAATGTCTTTCCAAAATTCATGATTGAAGAATCTTAAATTATTTCTTTTGCTTTTTGCCGTCGAAGAATACTTGGCTTATATGATAGTTTCTTAATTTTCACGTTCCAAACTCAAGCAATATTAAGTACAAACACACATGAGAAGTTTCTTTTTCCTACTCGCATTTGGTTTTTCACATCTAGTGGGAGCGCAGTTGACGCATGAAGCCAAGATAGATCTTTTGAGTTTTTTCCAGAAGGATGTCCATTTTCACTATGAATTAGGTGTACATAAAAGACACAGCATCAATATAAAGGCGGACTTCAGAACAGAGGAGACTGTCTTTTACGAATGGGATACAACCTCCGCTCCACTTGGCATTCAAATGGAAGTAGCTAGTTTTGACTATAGCGTGCTTGAGCTAGGTCTTGAGTACCGCTTTTATATTTCTCCTGATCAAGGACTCGATGGACTATATTTGGGTACCGGATATTTCAAGCCGATTACATTTCCACATGAAGATGGATACGAGGAGTTTTATGAAATGCATCATGGATACGAGCGAGATTACGAGACAATAAGTGACGGTTTAGGCTTCAGTGGGGGATATAAGTACTTGTGGAAAGACAGAATTGTATTTGATCTTGAATTATGGTATTTCGCGGAAAGAAATGATACGAATAATCCTCGGGTTCCTGAAAGGCAACAGCGTCAGATAATTCCATTACTGAGGTTGAATATGTATTTGGGGTACCGATTTTAGAAACGCACTTTTATTGATATGAAGAAACTCTTTTTGATACTTATTGTATGCAGTTACAATTTTGTGCACGCCCAATTGACGAACGAGATTAAATTAGAGGCATTCAGTCTGTTTTCAGCAGATTTTCGCCTTCATTATGAATTGGGTGTTCACGAACGGCACAGCGTCAACATCAAGGCAGAATTGCGTACAAATAAGAGGATAATCTCAGAGCTGGATACCAATCCATTAAGCTATATAGAAGTTGCCAATTTCAGGCATTGGGAAACAGAACTAGGTCTGGAGTACCGTTATTATATCATCCCAAAGCATGGACTGGACAGACTTTACGTAGGAGCAGGGTACTTGCAATCGATAGATTTGGGATACGAAGACGGCTATGAGGATTTCTATGAATCTTACTATGGCAGACCTTTTAAGGATTATACGACGCAAGATTTCCTGGTGGGCTTCACAACCGGATATAAGTATCTGTGGAAAGAGCGATTGGTATTGGATGCAGAGTTGAGTTTTCTTGCAAATAAAACCTATGAGGACAATCCGGATATTCCCAGGAATGAGCGTTCAATGGTTACCCCCACCTACCGTCTGCACCTTTTCATAGGCTACAGGTTTTAAAAAAAGAAGCCTATATTTTCTCATCCAAAGACCGTAGAACATGCATGCTTAGGTAATTATAGCTTTTGAGCCTTTTCTTACTACCGCTTACATATTTGTCGATACGGACAATAGCTGCAGGTTTTCTCATTTTCTGTTTGTACAAAGGCCAGGTCGGGGTCCTTTATTTCCCGTATAATTTCCGAAAATTGATGTTCAATTTGCTCGTAATCCTCATTTGATAAAGCATTGAGAGGAGACTTTCCCAGTGTGAAGCGATGGTCAAATGTTTTTGGATCACTGAGCTCCCGCAGTGCATAATGTGCAATTTGTACTTCTCTGTCCTTGAAATCCTCTAAGGACTTTAGGGCCAGCGCATAAATCGCCAGTTGCAGACCTAATTTATGCCGGTTTTCGCGTTTTTTCTCTCCAAATACCCTGGCCCAGTTGTCCAATTTGGCCGCACCGCTGTAATTGTACCCCTCATTACCCGTCTTGTAGTCTGACAATCGAAGAACCCCATCTATTTCGTCGATGCGATCGATAAAACCATTGATTTTCACCTTTTCGCCGTCTACTTCGATATAGGCATTGGCCTTTCCCAGGTTGAACTCGTGTTCCTGCATGTGAAAGGGGGCGATTTTGCAGTCATAGCTGAGAATTTTTTCTAATTTCTGACCCACAAATTGCCGTATCAGGAAAATTTGACCTGAAGTGGTGTGCCTTTCTTCTACCTTCATCTCTTTTTTGAATGCATGTGTAATGGCCGGGTTTATCCTATTTTTCAGCTGATCAATGTCCTCCGGGGTCACTTCTTTATTCTTAAACCCTTCATAAATCTCCTCCATGGCCTTGTGAAGTATCCGACCGACATTTAGTGCTGAGTAGTCCAGGTCATCTTCAATTTCATCTCGAAGTTCTGCGATGTAACGGAAATAATACTTTAAGCTACAATCCAGGTATTTTTGAATGGCGGAGTTGGAAACGCCTTTTTGCAGGTGATCCTGGATGGCTTGTAGAACATTTACGTCTTTTGCAATGATAATGGGTGCCTGTACCCTGGCCTTCAGCTTTTGAGCCAATTGCGCAGATACCACCCCCCACGGCCCGGGATTGAGTTCTATGTTTTGAACAAAACGGCTCTTTTCCTTGGATCCCGTATCATCAGGCAGGGAATTATAGCTGAGATGTACCTGCTCTGCCCGGGCAATGGACATATAGAAATAATAGGCTTCTTCTGCAGATTCTTCTGAGGGGGTCGGTAAACCAAACGCCTTTTGCAAATTGAAGGGGATCAATGAAGCAGAGGAAGAACCCGGAAAAATGCCTTCATTTAAACTGGGAAGGTAGACCTTTTTGAAGTCGAGGTTCCTGGATTCCAGGGGCCCTAAAATTTGCAAGCCCTTCAGTGGTTCTCCCAAAAAGGGTATTCTGGCATTCTGAAAATAGTGCCGGATAAGCCCCAACAGGGACTGTAAGTCAAGCGTCATCTTTTCTTCCTGGTAGAGGGCCTTAAGATTGCTGAGTTTTTGATGGGCAAACACCAGCACTTCGGCAATGTACTGTGCCAGGCCCACATTGTCCGTCTGATTTTCCACGTGCCATTTATGCAGGACCTCCAGAACGGCCAGAAAGTGATCAAATAGAATGGCCTGGTTTTTCTCCGGAAGCCAGTTAAACAAAGGATGCCAATCAGTTTCCGTCTGGTCTAAAATCTCATCTGCTGAGACAAAGGCTTGGCCGGAAATCTTTAATTCCAGCGGCACGTAGGGATGATGCAATATGCGCTGAATATCTGTATAGTGATATTCTCTGTTCTTTGCCAGGGCATTCTCATGCAGAATCAGGTAGGACTCTAAAAGTGTGTAGGCCGGCGTCTCCCGAAGGGATATACCCATGGACACATTGACTTGCTCGCAGGTATCCGGTAATGCACTTAGCACGGGGAGCAACATACTTTCGTCCGGGAGGATGATAACGGTATCTTCCAGGGTATGCTCCTGCGCATCCAGTTTTTCCCCTATCCATTTGGCCTGGCCAACGAGGCGCTGTACCCCATAGATGTCAATTGACTTTTCCTTTTGCTCATTCCAGTCAGAAGTCACGTGGACGTGCTGGTCTTTTCTTTCATCCTTGCATAGAAAAAGCCCGGCATTATTCCATTTGTGGGTTTCTCTGAGATTGACATCGTAGTTCCAGAAAAATCGGGCATCCAGATGCTGCTCCGCATATTCCATGATTCTTTCTTCACAGGCATTTCTGCGGTTGAAGCCCACAAAATAAATATGCTTGCCTTTCCATTTTTGCAACAGCTCAGGTTTTCTCCCCAAATGGGCGTAGATTCTGCCCATATAGCTCGTATCTTTTGCCTCAAGCTTCTGATCGAGGTCTTTTTTGAGCTGCCCCAGATTTTGCCATAGCTCCAGGAAGCCGTTGATCGTTTTACGGCTTTCTTCGTCCCTGACCATGAGTGTTCCACGAAAGCGACGCAATTCTTTTTTGAGGTCTTCTTTCCAGTCGCTGAACCTGGCTTCCATGACTTTCTCATCCTTTAAATCGAGAAAAAGCCGGTCTCCTGCGACCAGGTATTTTTCCATTCGATCGAAGTCATTTAAAATGCGATCTCCCCAAAAATAGAAGCGCTCGAAGCGTTCTGCACGCTTAGAAACCGTTTTCCACAATAAGAACAATTGATAGATGCAGTTCAATCGACTTGCCTCCTCATACGGGGAAAAGTGGCGCACTACATCGTCCATCGTCATCAATTCAGGTGACCAAACAGGCTTGTCGTGCTTTCCTCTCAGGATTTTTTGCAGGAACAAGGCTGCTCTTCGGTTGGGACTGACGATAAGAACATCTTTGTAGTCACCTTGGTGGGTTTTGTAAATCTCTTCAGCAGTTCTTTCTAAAAAATACATGCGTGGGTTTTAGAGCGAAACAATTTCTTTTCTATCCAAATACAAAAGATGGCCTTCGACCTCCTGGTAGCCCATTTCTTGCAAGGCTTGTTGATAAGCTTTTAGCTGGTCGTTGTGCTTTTTGTAGTATGCGCCGGTCTTAAAATCAATGACAACAGCCTTTTGGCCATCGATGATCACTCGATCCGGCCGCAACAACTCCTCATTGGGCATCAATACATCCCTTTCTGCGAAGAGGCGTCCCTGACGGCTGAGCAGGGCATTGATTGCATGGTCATCAAATAGATCGTGGATTTGCTTGAGAATGGCTTTGGCTTCTTCTTCATCCAGCATACCTGCTTCTTTTTTGGCAGCAACCAGACCCTCAGCCTGATCGAGACGGGTGAGTTCTTCGAATATGGCGTGTAGTTTTTTTCCTCTGCTCAGCGCTTCCTTTTGTTCCTCTTCAAAGGAGGCTCGTTGGAATTGGCCGGAGAGCGCAGGAAGGTAACGCCCGGCCGGGTAGGTCTCCGGATATGTCGGAGGGGTTGTTTGTTCTCCCTGTGATTTAGAAAGTTTTTCACCTCGGCTCCATCGCACAATCTTGAGTTCCTCATTGGCGTCAAGCCAGTCCCCGCCGTCTTTTTTCCACTGGTGGAAAAGGTCACCGACTGTTTTCAGCTCGTTATTGGCCTTTGAAATAAAAATCTGGAGCTCTTCCTCACTCCTCGTACAGGCGACGTAGAGTAAATTGAGGTTGTCTATGACTTCTTTCTGTAATTCATCCCGATAGTCTGACTGAAAACCATGTGAATACTTTAAATTTCTTTTGAAATCGATGGGAAAGCGGCGAACGAGTTCCTGGTCACTTAGCGGGAAGGAGTCACTCCAGAAATAATTGGTTAAGTTACCCCCATCGTCCAATTGACTGATTCCCCAATCTACTTTGTACAGGAAAACGACAGGAAACTGCAGCCCCTTCGATTTGTGAATGGTCATAATCTTAATGGCATCCTGGTCCCGGGGTATGGAGAGCTTTTTTTCTCTCCCCTCCTCTTCCCACCAGTCCAGGAATTCGAGAATGTACCCGGCTTCTTTATGCGAGAAAGACACAATCTTATCCTGGAAATATTGTACGAACGCTCTTTCCTCATGATTTTCCGCCAGCTCGTATTCGCGTATCAGCAGATCCGATATTTCCCATAGAGAAAGTGACTGGCACCGGGTGAGAAGTGTTGAAAGCTCCGGGTCTTCAGAGAGTTCTGCAAAATTGATCTTCTTTTTATCCAATTGTTTCAGGCCATGCTGCCACTCTGCAAAGGCAACCCGGTCATTCGGATTGACAAGCATTTTCAGGAAGGCCACCATGGCTTGCAAAGCCTGTGATTTGTCCAGCTGTAACACTTCATTGGAGGTAAAAATGAAATCAGTGGATTGGTATTCTTCCTGCCAGGCCAGCAATTGATCGCCTACTTCTTTGGCGTGTCGGGCATTTCTCACGAGGATACAAATATCTTTTTTAGTATAACCACGTCGGAGGGCGCTCTGTATTTCTTCCCTCAGAATATTCCAATAGGCTTTGTTCTGTTCTTCTTCGAATGTCTTTTTTTCCTCATTTTTCAAGTCGGTTTTTTCACAGGCCCATATCTGTACAAAGCCACCGGCGCGCTTATCTTGGAGGCTTTTATGTATTTTTTGCTCATGTCCCTTGTAGATGAGTGGCATATCTTCAAATCTTGTTTCGGGGGCATCAGATTGTTCGACGGCATAGGTTTGGGCATAACGGGGTAGCGCATCGAAGCAGGCATTGTTGAACGCGATGATTTCCTGCCGGGAACGCCAATTTTCCTCAATAGGATCCTCCTTGAAGTCATAATGTCCGTATTCTTCAGCCAATTCGCGGTGTAGAATTTCCCAGGTACCATTCCGCCACCTGTAAATGGCTTGTTTTACATCACCGACGATGAGGGAGGCCTTGCCCTCCTGTTGCAGGGCATTTTCTACCAGTACCTTTAAATTTTCCCATTGGGTGCGTGAAGTGTCCTGGAACTCATCGAGTAGAATGTGGTGGTATTTCTGCCCTATTTTCTCGTAGAAAAAAGGCATCAGCTGGATGAGAATGACCTGCCGGAGCAGACCTGCCGTGCGGCTGATCAGGATGATTTCCTCCTGTTCGCAATGCTTTTCTACATACTGCTCCAAAACGGAAAGAAAGCCATAGGAGGGAAAGCTTTTAATCACAGCCTCGAGGCTGATGTAGCGAGGAACACCCTCATCCATAGCAGCGATGGCCTCCGACAAGAGGCTACTCAATTCCGCTTCGATCCGATCGACCCTGGAAGCAATCTCGGGTTCTTTTTTTCTTTTGGTTCCTGTAAGCCAATCTTCAGGATCTGTTTTTTTGTGCAGGGGGGTAACGCTCTCGTATTTTATGTAATTCTCTCTGACCTTATCGAAGTCCCCATAAGTATTGAGCCAGGTATTGATAAAGCCAGTAGAACCGCCTTTAAAGTCTCCAATACCCAACCCGTTTCTTTGTAATAAGGCCCGCAATTGCTCTTGTGTCTTGACAAATCTTTGCTCTATTTTTGCTTTTTCCTGTCGCAATCGTCGATATAGGCCAATCAAGTCTGAAGCCGATCCCCGGCTGATATTTTCCTGGCTGTTTTCCTGGAAGAGCAGGTTCCCCAGGCGAAGCAGTTCCTTTTTGATGCTGTGGCCTTTGTTGTTTTCCTCGTTGTTTCGCAGGATCAGTTCAACCCATTTGAGATGCTCACTTTTCTCATTGAGATCATCGAGAAAGCGGGTCATGGCCTCATCAAGTACGGCGTTATGGTCCATTTCTATTTCCTGTCCCCCTTCGATATTGAGTTCCCGGGTGAAAATCCGTAGTACACGCTGAAAAAAGCTGTCTATGGTGCTGATGCTGAAGTCGTCATAGCGCTCCATGATCGCATCCAATATGCGTTGAGCATGTTTTTGCAGAGCCTTGTGATCCAGTTTGAATTCCTTTTGAAAGTATGCCCAATGGTCGGAGTCTTCGTTGCCCCTGGCCAGCTCCATCAATTCCCGCAGGAT
>DATFJT010000293.1:0-3256 GCA_035269065.1 Saprospiraceae bacterium
TGCATCCTGGTAGGAGCGTTCAAATTTTTCTACAGAAGACCTATGATCGCTTTGTCTCAACCAGGACTGATGCACGTGATCGAATCCACAGGAATGCTCCTGTCCACAAATCTCAAAAACTACAAATGAAAGGAAAACAAGTATTAAACTGGTTCGGATAGGCTGCTCCATTGGTTTGGGGTAAAAGAAAAAATTCTAGTCTGAAATTTATAAAATTTAAATGTCCCATTCAAGGACATACAAATCTAAAGCTGCAGATTCATCTAAAGAAACCTCTCTGGAACCAAAGACATTATTCCGATAAGCTAAATCATAGCCTATCTTACTCATACAAAATCAGGGATAAAGCCTGGAATCACTTTTCAGAAATATTTCTACAAGTAAGGTCAACTGTAACTTACTTCTCTCGTCGCCCACCTATCACGCTCAAATTGATGTACCGCCCCGGCCGCTCCTGTAAATCCTGCAGCAAAGTTTCGAGGTTTTCACTGGCTTTATTCAAATGATTGTACAGCTCCTCGTCTTTGATCAGTTTACCTGCAGTTCCCTCGCCATTATTGAGGGAGCGCAGCACATCTGTCAATTGATGAAGACTGTGTGAAGTGGAATCAAGAGTTGTTTGCAAAGTGCTGAGGGATTTTTCTCCGGCGAGCATGGTGGCCTTGGTTTGATTCAGGGTGCTGTCCAACTCAAGCTCGTTCAATTTCTCCGTGAATTGAGCTGTGTTTTCCAGCAACACTTCGATACTCGTACTTTGGTTGTTGATGGCCTTGGTAACTTGTGCCATATTCGACATGACCTGATTAAAATACTGCTGGTTGGCATTCAACATTCCTTCCAGGGTCGCCGTTGCTCGATTTAGATTAGCTGTCGTTTGATCAATGGCCATGAACACTTGTCCTATGGCGTTGGGGTTGTCCTTGTTACTTAACTGTATGGACAAGGAATCCAGTAAACCGCCCACACCACCGCTCAGGTCTTTAATTGATCTTTCCAAGTCATCGGTACCTACAACGGACTCCACAAAACCTACTGTGCGTCCTTTAATGGTGGAACCTGAAGGGAGACAGTTATCCCCAGAGCAAGGTGCCGGAAAATTCATTTCTATTGCTTTCTCCCCTGTAAGACTCGTTGTGACAATATTCGCCTCAGTGGTTTTTGGCAATTTCATGCCTTCATTCAGTGTTACTTGCACCACAATCGTTTGGAAATCACCCTCTTTAAGTCCGATGTCGATAACCGTTCCGATTTCGAAGCCCCTGACCAAAACAGGATCCGAAACTTCAAGGCGATCGATATTGCTGTATTCTATGAAATAGGAGTTGTCCATCGTGAGAATATTCTTTCCCTTGATGTAATTGTATAGCCAAAGGCTGCCCGCAAAGACAACCAATACCAACAAACCAATTTTAATTTCTCTCGTCATTGCCATGCATTTATTCCTGCAAAGATATTGTTAACCGCTTAAAGACACAGAAAATACCCCGAATTCCATTGAATTGAACTTCGTGAAAGATGTCAGAAACCCTTAAAATATTCTTCATTCCTGGCTTATCAAATTAAGTTATGATCCGATTTCCTTCTAAGCAAAAAACACATTACCACATTTAACGCTTTAAAATTGTATGGAAATGAGAGAAATATACTACTTTTATTAAGTAAAACTTTAACCACCACCTGAGAGGGGCTCCTATTTCTTTTTTCCATTAACATTTATGTCATGAAGAAACATTTAACAGCTTGGCTATTCATCACGAGTGCAATAGGGATTGCCTTTTTCAACAACCCTCCAGAGGGTCGAACCGGTGCACCCGGAGAGCAATCATGTAGCAGCGGAGGATGTCACAATAGTGGAGGGGCAAACCACACAGCAAATGTCGCCATTTCGGGTTTTCCGGGAGTGCTGAACGGCGGAGAGACCTACACCATCAATTTGACTGCCAGCCATGGCGGAACTATACCAGCAAACCCCAGGCTTGGATTTCAATTGGTTGTTCTCGATGAAAATAATGACAATATTGGATCATTGAGTAATCCCGCACCTCAAGCTTCATTGACCTCTTCCGGTGGCAGGACTTACGCCGAGCATAATCCAGGACAGAACAGTTCCAACACTACCTGGACAATTGATTTTACAGCCCCGGCTTCTAGTTCCAGTCAGCAGGTCACGGTTTACGCTACTGCAAATGTAGCCAACGGAAATGGAAATTCAGGCGGAGACATTATCCGTGAGGTCACTATGAGTGCTGGTTTACAAGCTACCTCGGACCCTCTCATTGTAGATGTTATTAAAATCAATGATGTGCTTTGTAATGGTGAAGACAGCGGTTCTGCAGAAGTCATTGCCTCCGGAGGGCCCACTGGTAATTACACCTACGAGTGGGACAACGGGGAGACCAACGCTGTTGCCACCATGCTCAATGCCAGACTGCATACAGTGACTGTCAGCGATCAAAGTGAAATTGTGGTGGAATCTATTCTCATCAATGAACCAGAGCTTCTCGAAGGCCGTATAACGGACCAACAAAATCCGAGCTGTAATGACGTACGGAACGGCAGCATTACGGTGGAAGCAGAAGGAGGGACAGAGCCGTATAGTTTTGAATGGAATACCGGAGCAACGGGCCGGGAATTAAGAAACGTTTTTGGCGGGGATTACAGTGTGACCATAACCGATGCCAATGATTGCACTACAGAACTGAATGCCACCCTGGAAACCCCTGATCCCATTATCCTTAATTTTGAAACAGATCCTCCCCTATGCCATGATTCTGCTGATGGTACAATACGTGTCGCCGGGACAGGAGGAACAGGACCAATCCTTTATGAATGGGATAATGGAGAAACCGGAGACGTGTTGTCAAATTTGAGCGGCGGTACTTACACCGTTATGGCCATGGATGACAACGGATGCCTATTAGAAGAATCTGTAGAATTAATCGCTCCAGACCCATTACTAATAATACTCGAAGCCGATAATATCAATTGTGCAGGAGATACGCTGGCAGGAATCACAGCTGTTATAAGCGGTGGCACAGGTGACTTGAGCCTGGATTGGTCAACGGGAAGTGACAGCCTCAATTCAGGTCCTGTTGGAGCGGGCATCTATAGCCTGACCGTTACAGATGAAAACGCCTGTATTGCAGAAACGGAGCTTGAAATCCAAGAACCTCAAGCATTGAATATCTTTACAGACAGCCGCGCCCCTTTTTGCCCCAACGACAGCACAGGTTTTATCATCCTGAATCCATCAGGG
>DATFJT010000294.1:0-2074 GCA_035269065.1 Saprospiraceae bacterium
CCGGCAAACCTGTTACAATTCCTGAAGAACGCGCATTTCGAATTTCTGCAGTAGGCATCAAATACTCCATCGTTATGTGTTTTTCTGATGGCGTCAAATGCTTCCTGGGTTTTTTCAGAGAAAGGGAACCCATTGCTTTCCAAAGCTTTTCTGGCCATACGAATACCACCAAATGGCATCATAGACCTTTTCAATGGAGCGTCTGTCTGAAGACCAACAACTTGCTCCAGATCTTTATCAATGTAGCCCGGACCGTGAGATACGATGGACGAAACCAATTCAGTATCGGCATCCAAAACTCCTTCTTTCTGCTCCTTAAGCATTAAATTCAATACCTGTTGCCAAAGCAATTTGGTAGTATCTGTTGGGCCACTCAGGAATGATGCGTCTCCCTCATAAGGTGTATAGTTTTTTTGTATAAAATCTCTGACGTCAATTTCATTATTCCATAACCCGTTTTTAAAACTGCGATAATGATGTGGGTTTTCTTCCGTCAAAAATGGTAAGGTCGAACTTTTATTAATCTCTTTCATGCTTGCTTTTTTTAAGCGTTTTATTGTGTTTTGAGAATCCAAGATGATCCAATAATTAAAATCATCTTTGTAGTCCCTTTAACTCTTTTACATGTATCGAACGTGGTTTACTCTCCACATATATAATGCTATATCTTATTTAAATTAGATTCGAATTGTGAAATCTTGATTAATTCCTGTTTTATTTCTGACGAAAAAGAATTGTTAACAGTTTGATAATATAGAAGAACATGTCTTTTTTTAGCGTGAATTACCATTGTCTCTTTTCCATCCACATATAAATTTTTGATACTGTGCAGTGGAATCATTAACAATACTTCTTCACCCCGTTTTATATCCGTATTCATCTGAAACGCAGATAATTATACCTTAACTGCTACTCTCATATTCTTTCAACTTTTACTCTTCTAAGTACATAGTCCTGTCGATTATCCTCCAGTAAATCTTCGAGTTGTTCATAAAACCCCTCATAATACTGTTTGATCTTTTTAGGTTTTGTTTGACCCAGACTTATCTTTACAAATCTGGGCAGTGAAAACAGAGTTCTGGGAAAGTCAGCTATCTGTAACCGACCTTTCTCAGCTTTAGCCCTTGCCCAAAAAGGTGTCCCGTCCTTAGCATTGATAATGTCTACATTCTCATATCCTTTCTGATTATTTAACACATCGGATATTTCAACCAGGCTGCCTGAATTCATAGGCATGTATACAGTGATCTCAATGCAATCTATGTCAAAATGTTCAGACGATTGTTTATTCCGAAAATATACCTCTGTTGTTTTACCAATATTTTTAGCCATTGGCTCCAGGAAGTTGATAAAATATCCGGTTGCCAATATTTCAGCCAGTGCCTTCTCCTTTTTACCAAGATTATTGTGAATGAATAGTGCAATCAAAACAAATAGTACCGCCAATCCGATAATGACCGGTATCCAGGGGCGTTCAAAGTAGGGCAGTGTTCCGATGATGGAAACCAATGACGGCATAAGCGATATCCCAAAATCAATCACCGATAAAAACTCTTTCCATTTCATGGCAGTGTATCCGCTGACGGTGGAGTATTAAAGAGCATCGTTTTGATCTTCCAGGATCCATTTTCATCCTTTTTCCAATGAACTAAAGCACGGGCATTATAGGACCACTCTTCTCCCTCATTCGAAATCCAATCGACATGAAATGTGGCATACTCCACAGCTGCATCTCCAAGGATTTGTAAGGACTCCATTCTATGCCGATACGTACCGGACTGATTGTTGGTAAACAGAGCTGTATAAAACTCCTCAATTTCGGCCACTCCAGAATTTATCCGATACTCATTCGGAATATTGAGTCCGTCAGTATGAAATATTGAGGCACAGGCGGCAGCTTCATTTGCCTCCCAGTTTTCTATAAATTGATTCCACAACCCGCTAATTTCTGCTGCAGGATTCTCAATATCAACAACTTTTGAAGCTTGCCCGGAACAGGATGCCATCCACAGTACAGACAGGATAAAAATGATTCTCAGGTAATTTTTTTCTCTCATAACTCTTCCATTAAATT
>DATFJT010000295.1:0-3421 GCA_035269065.1 Saprospiraceae bacterium
CTGAGATAGACAACCACGAAGCAACCTGAAAATTTTCCCGAAGAGGGTAATCAGCCACTCCGGAATAAATGAAGTAGGCTTGAAGAAGGCAGATAAAGATATTTATGAATATGGTAATAACACCGGCATAAGTTGGCAGGATCAACAATGAAAAAACAGTGACTCCAAAAAGATAGGTAAGGCCTGCACCATGATGTCCCATGTGAAAGATCAATATACAGGAGACGGCATATATCAAGCCAAGAAATAGAAACTTCCTGACATTGATACTCAATCGAGAGTATAGTGTTATGAAAGATATCGCTAAACTAAAGAAGGCATAGGAAATGGCTAAAGCCTGAATTCCAATCAGGTAAACCACAATTGCTGACGGTATTAGTGTGACGAGACCAAAAGGAAAAAGGTAGATAAGGATATTGGCAAACAATGAATGTCTAAAAAACTCAATGCCATCGGCTTTGCTTGAATTACCGATAACATTGTTTTTGACTTTGGTTTTATATGTATCCCAAATAGTGGCCAAATTGTGCTGAAATATTAGTTTTTTTACCCTCTAGCCCTTTAAATAAGCTATCAACGTCCATTAATATAATTGAATTTAAGGAGACTGCCATATTTAACATTACACGCAAGGCTTGTTATAACAAATGAAAGTGAATGTGAACTAATTTGTTTATTTTGATCTAAATGAAAATTCAGTCCATCTTATGAAAAATATTGAAACCATTGCTATTCATGGCAGCATGAAATCCCATGAAAAAGTAAATGACACAGTTGTTCCGGGAATTGAAGTATCTACCATCTATGAACATCGCAATGGTGGTTTTCATGAGGGTGACGATAAGTACATAAGGCTATCTAATCCAAACCGACAGCAACTTGAAAATGTGATCGCACAATTGGAGGGAGGAAAGCATTGTGCTGTATTTGCCTCCGGGATGGCCGCGATCTCTTCTGTATTTCAAACCATTGAAGCCGGTTCACACATCATGGTAGCAAAGGATGTGTACTTTGGTACTAGAAAGCTGATGTGGGAGTTTGGTAAGAAATGGGGGTTTGACGTTGATTTTGTGGACATGACAGACCTTGATGCAGTCAAATACGCATTAAAGGAAAACACCCAATTAGTTTGGTTAGAGACGCCTTCAAACCCAAGATTATTGATCACAGATGTAAGAGCAGTTACAAAAATTGTTAAATCTAAAGGAGCTGTTGTAGCGGTCGACAATACCTGGCCGACTCCCTATAACATGCGGCCCTTAGAACTGGGAGCTGACGTATCGGTTCATTCCACGACAAAGTATTTGGGTGGACATAGTGATATCCTTGGGGGAGCGGTTATCACCAATAATGAAACCCTTTTTGATAAAGTCAGGTTGATTCAGAGAGTTCAGGGTGCTGTTCCTTCCCCGCGTGATTCCTGGTTACTTAGCCGAAGTATTCGTTCGTTTCCATATCGTATGAGAGCCCATAATGAGAATGCACGAAAAGTTGCAGATTTTCTAAGTAAGCATTCCGGGGTAAAAGACGTCTACTACCCGGGCTTAGAATCGCACCCGGGTCATGAGATAGCAAAATCTCAAATGGATGATTTTGGAGGAATGATATCCTTTATCATTGATGGCGGTGAAAAAGAGGCTGTAGAGATCGTGGGGAAATCTAAAATGATCATTGCAGCAACGAGTCTGGGTGGAATTGAAAGTATATGGGAGCACAGAAAATCGTCGGAAGGAGCCGAGTCACCTTCTCCTGATAATCTGATCAGGCTGAGTGTGGGACTGGAGCATCCCGACGACATAATAGAAGACATTGAACAAGCGTTGGCTTGATAGGAATTTTAGTCAACAAAAAGACAAAAGAAGATATTATATGATCAATTTTAAAAGAGTATTGTTTGCAGTAATTATGATTGTAGCCTATAGCCCATTTATCATGGCACAATCAGATTCTGCTGATGTATCAGCTCAGGAAATGTTTGACTGGGTGACTTTCGACAAAGCCAAAGAAATGGCCAAAGAGGATAATAAAAAGATCCTGGTGTATGTAAACGCCAGGTGGTGCGGCTATTGCAAAAAAATGGAAAACGAAGTTTTTGTTGAAGAAAGCATTCAGGAGTTAACGGCAGAACATTTTTATCCGGTTTGGTTAGATTTGGATGTTGAAGATGAATTTCTGACATTTGCAGACTCTAAAATGAGTCACCGACAATTTGCACAAAAGTTGGGAGCCTATAGTACACCGACATTTATATTTTTTGAACCCAATGAAGACATAATTGCGGGGCAGCCGGGTTTTCTGCCCGAAGACATATATTCAACGATATTAAAATTTATTGGGACCGGTGCTTATAAAAATCAGTCTTTCACAGAATTCAACGAATCAGAGTAATTGAATAATCCGGGTAAATATATATTGACAACAAGTGCTGTGATCTACCTAATATTTGGTCTCAGCATTAGTTTTTTCCCACAGGAAACCGGCAGGATATTCGGTACTGCTTCACAATATGGCATTGATTTATTGTTAATGAAGGTAGTCGGCGGGTTATTCTTTGGATTTGGAGTGACCAATTTTATGTCAAGAAATTCGGTTGTCGGTGGTATATACGGGCGGCCAATAACATTAGGTAATGCAATGATCAATCTGATCATTGCCGGTCAATTCCTGAAATTTAATTTTTTGCAGGACGGTGTGGGGGGACACTTTTGGATCGTTGCGATTTTATTTTCAGCAATGGCTCTGAGTTTCATATACCTTTTTCTGAAGGCACCGAAAGCTGAGTAAATTCGGGGTGAGCTTTCAATTGTCTTACTGTATATTCCTGTCCAAGAATATGTTACAGGAATATAAATAAATGAGTATGTCAAGAACTATAAAAGCACCAACGGGACCTGATCTAAATTGTAATAGCTGGCTTACTGAAGCTCCTTTCAGGATGATACAAAATAATCTTGATCCGGACGTGGCTGAGAAACCGGAAGACCTTGTTGTTTACGGAGGGATCGGAAAAGCTGCGAGAAACTGGGATTGCTTTGATGGTATTCTTGATGCATTGAGATCCATGAGTGATGAGGAGACCCTTTTGGTGCAATCCGGAAAACCGGTGGGGGTCTTTACGACACATAAGGATGCCCCGCGGGTTCTTATAGCAAATTCCAATCTTGTCCCAAAATGGGCTAATTGGGATCATTTTAATGAACTGGATAAACAAGGCCTGATGATGTACGGTCAAATGACGGCCGGGTCATGGATATACATTGGAAGTCAGGGGATAGTGCAGGGCACCTACGAGACATTTGTGTCGATGGCCAAAAAACATTTTGATGGAGACCTGGCTGGTAAGTGGATACTTACTGCCGGCCTGGGTGGCATGGGAGGTGCTCAACCACTTGCAGCAAAAATGGCAGGAGCAAGTATGTTG
>DATFJT010000296.1:0-2908 GCA_035269065.1 Saprospiraceae bacterium
CTGAACTTTTCATTGATGGTTTTGACCAGGTATTCAGGTGGGCGCCTCACTTCCTCTCCCGGTTTGATGACCTGAAGCAGTTTATCCAATACATTGCGATAGGCAATATAATCCGGGAAGGGATTGTCCAGGTAAAGGCGCTCAGCGTTGTAGAAGTAGTAGCCCCTCGTTTGAGTTACCGGGTGAATACTTTCATGGAGAAATATAAACTCTTTTCCCTCGAGGAAGTCTTTCGCCAGCGGCTGTCCTTCAGATCCTCTACATGAAAGACAAATAGAATCTTCTGCAATGCGCTTTAATACAGTATCAGCGACAAAAACATGATCATCAAAATAGCGCAACTGTCTGAATGCCTCAATCATTTTTTGATTGAATGCCCGATCAGCTGCTGCTTCCTCAACCAGGCGATCTCTTTTTCTTTCCAAATATCTGTAGTTACTGGATCCTTTAGAGAACTCCTGCATCTTTTCCTCCAGACGCTTCAAATCCTCTCCGGGCACCTCAAGAACAACAAGCAAAACAGGAGAAGGTCGTTTTTCCTGCATGACCTCAAAAAGCAACCTCTGACGCTCAAAAAGTGGAGCGATACCAGACTCTACTCCTTGGCCAAATACCGGGCACAAGCTGCAAAATGTTACAACTAGAATCAGGAGAATAACTATACCTTTGTCTTTCATCAGTTTCAAAAGAATGTTGAGAATAACTAAGATAATACTTTTTCTATCCTGTTATTTGTTTGGCGCCCATCTCTCTGCTCAATCAGACTTGCTGGCACCCCAAGAAATCGATTCCCTGTTAACACTGCATCACCATCAGCAGACCTGGAGTGAGAAATTAAATTATCTGGACATGCGATTTCCAGTACATCTGACTTTTTACTTTCAAGAGAATGGAGAGCTCATTGGTCGTTTGGACTATGATGGCGGAAGCGCCAACTCATTTTTACAAGGAAAGCACCTACAATCAGATCAATGGATTCTTCAGGAAATGGATTATGATGAGAATTTAATCGGGTTCTTAGAAGTGAATGGTTCCTTACCGGACAATATTCGATCCATCCGTTGGTACAATGCGGAAAACAGTAGGTCTTTCCCAGTTTATCCGGCAGAAGCGCTCGACGCCGAAATGCCTTCTGAAAAAGAAATTGTCCGCTATCAATCCAAAAGAAAAGAACCATGTAAGGAAGTATATCTAAAGTCACTACCCAATGGATATCAAGTCAACATCCATCTCAAGTCCGGGCAATATCTCAATGCCTCTCTTGAACCTGTGACCAAGGGCTCGGAGCGTGTTTTCACGGGGAATACGCCAAAGCAGGAAGATCTCAGATACGAACAGGCTAAAAACCGGATCATCCTTTCCGATGGACGCGTTTGCCGATTGAAAAAAGAGGAGCCATTGTGCAAAAGACATCTTCAAAGTCAACTCAATTTTTCTGAACTACTCTGGATAGATCTCCCCAAACTGGATGATCCTGTATTCAATTTAAAAATGAAGGCCCTCATCAATCAACATTTATTTCAACCAGGCTGCAGCAACAACAATAAGGATGGCAGGGAGCATTGGTGGCATTACAGAAAAGCAGAAGCAACAATCACACACTTCAGCAAAGATTGGGTGTCTCTTAACTTACGCATCCTCAACACTTGTAGTTCTGCCCCTACAGATACTGTGCGCCACATCAATTATTCCCGTAGAGAAAAGCAATTCATACCTCTGCACAGCATGCAGGCAAAAATGCAAGAAGCAGGAAAGCCTGTACCTTCTTGCTCAGAATGCAAGGCAACACCCATAGGATACACGCTGGATAATCAGGGGATGGTCATACATCATGGCTTTGACCTATATCTTGGAGCGTGCTTTTGCAGGATGAGTTGGGAAGAACTGGGTTATAAAAACCCCAGAAAATGGATGAAGAGTATAAATTAAAAAACCGGCCTTTCACATCTAAATGAAAAAGCCGGTGATCAGTATTTCTGAAAAAACTACTGCCTTTCGAGATTTATTTCTGAGAGACAACCTGTATCCGGGTCTGGAGTAATTTGCTCAACTATCATCTCATCATTACCGTTGAATCTGTACCGCCTTTCCACGCAATCGTCTGGTGTGCCATCCTCACAAATTTCTAAAATGTTTCCTGGCTTTTCTACATAAGTGAAGGACGAGGTCTCCTCAGTGTTTCCCACGGGCGATTCAATGGTAGTAGTTTGTGTGCCAGTCATATCATCACGAATCTCAAGATTAATTGTGAAACATACCTGAAGCATAAGCATCGGATCGACCGTAAAACACCCGTCTGTTTCTGTCTCAAAAGCGTCCTCCATGCTGTTGCAATCAAAAGACCTTACGCTGGTAGAGGTCCAGGTGCCAACATATGCTGAAGAGTTTCCACCGTCGTCGTCATCGTCGCTGCAGGAAACTAAAGTCATAGAAAGAGCCAATAATGTGAGTAAAAGTAAATTCTTTGTCATAGTAAGTCTTTTTAATGAACAATCATTCTTAGCATCAAAATAAGAAAAAAGTCCGCACTCCTTAAAAAACAGGCTCGATAGTTCATTTTAAACTCAAATTCCACAAATTTTAATTAAATCCGGTGTGTAATATCCAATTTGGCTTGAATCCCAGCCTTCAAAGTATTAATTTAAGTGGCTTTTAATTTTTCACCACAGATACCAGGTTATGAACATTGTCGAAAAACTCAGGAATCAGGATTTGGATTCATTTTTCAAGCCGGAATCTCCTGCACTTTTCAGAAAAACAAATCGCCCGAATTCCAGAAAGAGTCTTGAGCAATACAGTGGTCCCTGGAACCAAGCAGCAGTGATGCACCTTTTAAACCGAAGTCTTTTCGGATACAGGAAAGCTGATTTACAAGACTTTTTACAGGGTAATTTGGAGGATGCGCTTT
>DATFJT010000297.1:0-3856 GCA_035269065.1 Saprospiraceae bacterium
CATTGACAGAGCTGGTGGCTCTAATCACAAACTGTTCGTTCTCGGGATCCACAATCAACTGCCGATAGAGAGAGATCTCACGGGATTCTTCTATTTCCAAAAAGTCCAGTTTGTTTCTGTCCGGTGATCTAAACATAAGAAAATAGCGCATCAGCTCCATCGTATCATCGTACAGTTTGATGGCACTGAAGCCATTACTCAATGAATAGCTTTCGCCATTTGGCGCATTGACTATATCCGTTTGTCTCACTACAGTGCCACTCTTGTCAACCCAGTTTATGATCATACCCCGCTCAGTACCAACAGATTGATTTGGAAAAATCATGAGTAAATCTCCCTGAGAAGTAAAAAATGGAGTGAACTCAGAGGGGTCCAGGAAGGCAGCAGTCAGATCTACTCTGCTGCCCACTTCATTGTGATTTCTGTCTATTTGACCCACCTCAAATTTCTTATCCTCAGGATTATTCAGGTCATAAGCGTAGAAAAAGAAGCCCTTGGTAAGTTCGTCCGGATTCCACTGGAAACCAAATTGCCTGCCACCAAGAATAAAGTTGCTTTGCACATCATGATCCAAACAAATGTTATCCGTAGAGGAATTTATTTTGCCTGTATTCCGGTTCAATCGATGGTAAACCAAACATGGGCGAGGAGGCATCGAATTGAGATCTACATGATAGTTTTGAAGAACTGTTTCTTCTCCACGAGTCAAGCCGGAAGTAGTGATATAAGAGGTAGGATTGGAAAATCCCGGAAATACTTGCGTTAGAATGGTGGAATCTTCCTCGTCACCGAAGTAATCGATAAGGGCATTGTCTGTCACTTGTTGTGTGCTGAACTGGTAATTGGCCCCGAAAAAACTCGTTGTGGAACTGTCTATCGGTGCTAAGTTCCTCAGGCTGGTAATATTAACGGACGATGAAGTCTCGTTATAGCTTATTGCCAAAGGAAGTTGTTGCCTTCCGGCCTTTTGGTACGGATGGGGTATGGCAGACTTTACCGTGCCATCAATGGCATAGTAGGAGACATATAGCATGCCATCATAATCCGGTATCTGCCCCGGTTGTCCAAAAGTAGGAATGGCCAGGTGCAATGTTCTATTTTGAATAAAAATATTTGGGGCCAAAACGGGCCTTAAATGGGAATTCCCATTGTGATTGCCCGAGAGCACCGCAGTGTCTACGGGTGTTGTGAGCCAATGGACTTCCACTCCATCAAAATCCGGTATTTCTATGGGCGCCTCAAATTGGGCAAAGGCATGAATGGAAAATATTAAAAATGCAATTGTATACAAGTCTCTCATGGCATTATATTTTTATGAAAGAGGAGGAAGCCCAGGTCCGGATTTCCTCCTCAAGTTTTAGGTTCAATATTTATTCACAAGTATTCAAGCAGGGTGAAGTCGCAATAGGGAAATCTCCATCTTCATTCACACACCCAAAGCTTGGATTAGTACAATTTGCGGATGAAATATCTGTTGATTCAAAGACTTCTGTAACTATCTCTCCTGTAATAGGATCTATACAATACCCGGTTGTTTTTGTGCAGCATGCTTCACCACATGGATTTCTCAAGAATGTTCCATTCGAGAACAAACAAACCTGATAGCAATTGGCCATGTATGCAGTGCGCACAATATTGAAGTTTTGTAGACTTCCGGGTTGATCACAATTGGCCAAAGAGCCAGCAGCTGTTGCATTGTCCTCAAACCATTGCTCCGTAAGTTGAGAAAATGCCTGAGCATAAACATCATTAAGAAAAGTTTGCTGGGCAAATGCTGTTCCATTTTGAATAAGATTGACAATGTCATTCCACAATTGCTGACAATCAGGATCCAGGCTTTGATTGATGACCCCCCAATCTATATCACCAAAATTAACAACTGGCGTTAATTGACCATTGATCATCTCAAATGTAATACACCAGTCTACCTCAAACTCTACAGGACAGTTTGGGTAATTCGCTAATAAGACATCACCAGAATAAGTGCCTTGAAAATTACAATTCGGTTCACAATCTTCGTTTCGGCTCTCAGCCTCTGGGACAATTTCGGCGCTTTGTAATACCTCGTCCTGCATGCTTTCTTGTTCACATGAAGACAAACTAAAGACTAGTAAGTAAGTAAGTAAGTGTTTGAGAAAAAGAAAATACTTTCATGATTTAGTTATTTGAGTTATAAAATCACATTTGATCAGGAGTGGTTCTGTTCGTTCATTAATTTAAGTTATTCCTTCAGAAAACGCAAATGGTAAAATAAAAAAAGCCGCCTCGAGATGAGACGGCTTTTGTATTTTATGACCATAGGTATTTTGCTATATATCCACATTCGCATACTTGGCGTGAGATTCGATGAAGCAATTCTTGGGAGATAATTTTATTGCTGAAACCTTGTAAAAACTTCAGCCACGAATAGTTATTTATAAAATATGATCTAACCAGTACAATTAAAAAAACCTGGTATTATGATTACCAGGTTTCAACCACATAGAGATGGTAGTAAAATCGTCTCAGCGTATTTTATCTTTGAATTGATATGCGTTCTATTTCTAGAAAGTCATCGCTCTTCGCATGAAAACTGTAAATACCTGTAGGTAGATGAGTTAAATCAATATTCTCCTTATAATGAGTGCCGTCTTGTGCTTGTTTATTCTGAAATACGAGTCGTCCCGAAACGTCAAAAACTTGAAAATCCATGTCCCGAATCTGGGATTGATTAATGGAAACCGTAATCAATCCATTTCCGGGATTAGGAGATATTTCCATACTTTCATCATTTATATCTGCGGTTTCTTCGTTATTTGTCGCAAGCCCCAGATCAATTCTCACACCTACTAACTCTCCAATATCCTGATCTGCACCATCACACATTTTCAATTTCCAAATACCATTGGGGTCTGAACCGTCATTAAAGTCATTGAAGTCACCTTCTGGCAAATAGTTCCCCGTAAATGGCGCTGAACCGGAATTAATACTTTCTGTAGCGAATCTGGTGAACCTTGTGAAATCAGCGCAGCTTAGACCATAATTGTCTCCATTAATACCATTTTCTTGAGAAAGTAACACCTCTACTCCCGAGGGTGATATCAGACTTAAGGTCAGATCTCCAGTGTAAGAGTGCTCAATGTATATGACTATGGCATCCACCTGCACATCATCACCTAGGTTTGACCCTCTTTGGTCAGAAACTATAAATTCAACCTCATTGGCATCCGAACATGAATTATCAGGTATTATATATTCAATATTGCACACATTGTTGAGTTGTGGGTCGATGCAAGACCAATCTTCAAATAAATTACCCCAATTGGCAACATTATCTAATGTCGCCGGATAGTTTTCGTCAATCATTCCAGTGGCGCCATCATAACGAATATATTGATTGCCGCGGAAAAAGTAAACCTTGTTCGAAGGAGGATAATAGAAAGCTGCATCGATTCCTTCTGTAAAATGAGTAGTCAGAACACCACCCCATCCGCCTGTAGCAGGAGCTCGTGCATTTTCATAGGCATTTCTTGCTAAGTCAAAATCCACTTTTACATATTCCGTTCCCTTAAAAAAGAATATCGACATTTTGTTATTACCAATAGGCCAGGCGAAAACAGCATCAATTCCTGTCAAAAAATGGGCTGGCAAGAAACCAATAAAGGCAGTTATAGGTACTATATTCCCCAAGGCTGTCTTCGTAGCCGCATCAATCACCACTGTTTCACTGCCTCTGTAAGCTATTATACGACCATCAGATAGGTTGTATGCAGCGTCTATTCCTGTCCAGCTATCAAGCCCAACCCACCGAGAATTAAAATCTACAGTAGCCGAACTGGTATTGCTTGTCCATCCATGAGCCCTCGTCTCGTCCCCC
>DATFJT010000298.1:0-4652 GCA_035269065.1 Saprospiraceae bacterium
AAAAACATCCGCTCCGATTTCTTGAGAAGTCTTCAATTCATTGGGTTTTTTGATGCCGGCAAAACCTGGAATGGGTTCAACCCATTCGACAACTCTCAAATACAGAATACAGTCACCATTCAGGACAATGAATATGTTCGCTTAGATGTCAGTTTCTTCAGAGATCAATTGTTGATGGGCTATGGCGGAGGTGTTAGAGCCAAAGTATTTGGCTACTTCCTTAGGCTCGATTACGGTCGTGGCATCGAATCCGGTCAAATACGACCAGAAGGAATTTGGCACCTGAGTATGGGCACAGATTTCTAGCCATGTCCTCTTTCGAAAAATTCAGGTCAAATTACGAGCAAGCCATTTACGTCGTGCTGAATCCGCAGCTAAATCTTCATGTAGGTGTATTCAATCCGAGCTTACAAGTCTTTCTAAAAGAAAAAAACACCCAGCAATGGGCTATGATAACAGCTTACAATCCCGGCTCAACGATTTGCACGGCATCTAAAAACAGGTTCATGAATGGGCAATTGGAGCAATTACTGCATAAAGAAAGGTTTCGTTTTCACGAGGCAGAGCACCGTGACCCGAAAGGTCTGTGGCCAGTAGAAAATTCATTTTTCATAGAGAATATTGAACTGGAAAGGGCATTGGCCCTGGGGAGAAAATTCGGTCAGAATGGTATTGTCGCCGGAGACCAGGAAGCCATTCCACTATTGTTTGATTGTACTTTCAGGGAAACAACCGGCGATTGAGCTCCTCGGGCAGTTCAGTCCAGGTATTGCGAAGCATTTCTTCCCAGGATACAGGTGCGTCAGGCGGAATCACACCAGTAGCAAACTGAAGCATCGCGGAGGCATTCAAAAGAAGCAGGAAGAAAGCAAATAACAACAAACCGGTTCTTTGCCTGGGATTGAAATAATTTCTCAAACAGCTGATGACATATCCAATAAAAACAAAAAATAACGGGTATAAAGAGATGAAAAACCGATGGCCAAAGGAGTTGGCTCCAAAGGCAAACCGCCCCCAGGCGGCAACCACAACCGCTTGTATTAAAAGAAGAACTAGAGACCATATACCAAAGACCTTCCAGTCTTTTTCTCCGAAAAAAATGCTCCAGGCAAATCCAATAAGCCCCAAGATCAGCAGAGGATGCCAGTAAAAAAGACCATGGTGATTTGAGAACAGTACCTCTAAGCATTTCCAAAAACTGTAGTCCTGCTCAAAACTCCCATCGTAATGACTTAAAATAGTCAGAGTGCCATGCTTGAGGTATTGTATCCAGAATTGAAGGCCTACTACCAAAAAAAAGCCGGCGAATGAGAGTAGGTAACCGGGAAATATTGATTTGAAAATCTGATAAAAGTGCGTTCTGTCAGAAAATAACCGGTGGAAACATTCCAGTACCAACAGAAGAGAAAGTAATCCATCAAGGTAGCGAACGATGAAACTCAAGCCCAGAAGAAGACCCAAGGCAAAAGACCGGACGAGCGAACGGTCAGCTGCACGGCTCCAGTCAAAACGATTGTTTAAAATCAAAGGTCTAAGCCAGAAAAACAAAAAAGCACTGCTCGAAAAGAAAGCATAACTGTGAGACATTCCAGGCTGGAAGAACAGGTAATAATAGAGGGCCGTTCCAAAAAAAATAACGCTTGTAGCCAAAGCAGAAAGGCGTAAATCCCAAACCTGTGCCCCTAAAAGGAATAAAAATACAAGTCCCGTTAGGCCGTAAAATGCGGATCCTGCGCAAACCCACCACACGGTACCTCCCTTCCAGAGGTTTTGATTTTCCGCACCACTCAAGGTCCTGCCGAGGTAGAAAAAAGGCCATTGCATCAAACTGACGCCAATCGGATATTGACTATAAATCTTGTGCGTCCTTTCATCCCTCCTCAGGTTGTGTGTCCATCCAAATTGATCAATCTGTTTTGCTTCCTCGGAGAGATCTACGGAAAAGCGCTCGTCAAGAGCAACCGTTTGTGCATAATATCCCAGGGGGTCATTGGTCTCTATTCTCGCATTCATAATGAAAAGGAGGGAGATCAGCCCTGTGAGCAGCATCGCCATCACCAAGAGGCCTGTAAGGTTCAATTGTTTTATATCCCGGATCAATGCATCCATCCGGCCAATTTAAGGGCTTTTAATCACTCCAGGTAGTATCTCAGTCCCACGCGCAGGCCGGCAAAATTACGCTTAATGCTCAAACCTGTATCTCCATTGTGGTAGTTTTGACTGTTAAAGCGAAACCTCGGTTGCAAGTATAACTCCGTACGATCGCCAACCATTCGACCCAGGTGCAAAGCGGCTGAAAATGAAGTGCCCATACCATCTACGAAATAATCCGACTGATTGCTTTCATCAACTTCCACTACAGCCCCATCTGCTCTCAGAAAAACACCTTCGTAATTAAAGGACAAATTGATTAAGGCCGAGAAATCAATACCATAGCGCCAATATTTACCTTTGGAGCGATATCCCAGGTGAATGGGTAGATGCAACATTTTATAGTTATTCGCGGAGCGTTCAATTTCATCACGGATATTGGTGACCGTCACCGTATCGCCAATGTACTGCCGCTCACCATTCTCATCCACTGTAAAATATGCGCGCGGATCGTAGATCTGAATGGTCTCAATAATGCGCAGCTCATTGAGGTGTTCAGTTTGGAACTGCTGGTATTCCAATCCGGCAGCCAGATAACCATTCCAGTGAAATTGTCGCCCAATCATTAACCCGCCATGGTAGGAATAAGCAGGATCAAATTGCTGTTCCCAGTCCTTTGCATAGCCAGAGGCTTCCCCTGTAAACTGAATGTCTTCGAGAGGTATCCCAAACTGGGCGTATGCATCCAGGAACCACTGTCCCCTGGGCCGCACCCAGCATTTGTCCCAGTCAGGGCCTGCACCTAAAAGCTCTAGATGAATACCTTCCATTTCGTTTTTTGCGATTTGTGCTAAAGGAATGGCCCCCAATTTGCTGATGTGCCCAATATCGTTTCCTTTCGTTTCCAGGGTCTCAGCGGAATCTTTTTCTTTACTCAATACCGGCATGAGTTGCTCCTCACCAGTTATTGACTTAACACTGATATCTCCTGATGGCCTTTCATTTGTGAGAACGTTTTCTTCTATTCTCTTCACAGTTTGAGAAGTGATTTTCTTCTCCTGATTATTCATGGCTTCATCCATTGACCTGAGCTTTTCTTCTTCAAGCGGCAGTTGTTCCATTTGGGTCTCACTAGAAAAAATTTCCTTCCGTGTTTTGAAGGACTCGTCAGCCATTAAAGTTTCGGACTCCTGAAAATGCATCCAGGCGAATGCAGAGGAGGCTACAAGCAGGAGAATGCCAGCTAAGGGCCAATAAATGCCGCTCCTTCTTTTTCTATTGGACTGTATATTTTCCCAAAGCTGTTCTTTGTCCTCGACAGGTACTTTAGTGCCCTGAAAATGATCGGAAAACATGCGGTCAATATCGTGAAAGTCTTTATTCTCCATAACTTTTTGTTTTATAGGTCTTGGTTGGGTATGGTTGATTGGTTTTCCAGTAATTCTACTTGCTGCTTCAGTTTTTTTCTCGCTCTAGTCAAAAGAGATCTGCTGCTACCGACAGCAAGGCCCATTGTTTTGGCAATTTCCTTGTGACTGTATCCTTCTATGGCATACATATTGAATACTATCCGTTCTTCCTTTCTAAGGCATTTTAACATTTCCATTTTATCATCGCGGTACAAATGATTGACCTGTCTCACCACTTCATTCCCAGGTGCAATATTTCTGATTTTCGACCACCGACGATTTTTATTGATCCATCGGAGAGCTTCGTTTACCACGATCCTCTGCAGCCAGGACCATGTCTCACCATCTGAATGATAATGGAACTTCCCGATGGAAGAAAAAATCCGGATATAGGCTTCCTGCAATACGTCTCTTGCGGCTTGATCATCCAATGTATAGCGCAGTGCCACTGCCATCAATTGGTCAGTGGTTTGATCAAAGAGTTGCCTTTCTGCTGAAACGGAACCCTTTTTGATTTGCGCTATAATCGATTCTAATTCCATCAAACTGATAAAAGGATGCCCGGCAAATCACCGGACATCCATTCCTTATTTATTTAACTGTAAAATCAAAGGTGCCTTCGATTGGTAGGTCCATCGCACCTCCCTCAATATTAACCGTACCATCAAAACTTCCTCTCATTCTACCTTGAATATCCGAGTTAAATGATTCAAAATTGATGGTGATGTCTTCCTCGCTGTAATAATAATTTCTTTGGTTGGCATCAAAATAACTGAACCAGGAGCAAATCACCTGAACATCTGTCGATGGATTGGGAGGAACTGTTGCCAGTTCCATGGTCAATGAGCCTGCTCCGAGGGAGTCAGGTGAATTTTGACCACTGTATTCTATTCGCGCAAAAGTCATTTGTCCGTCAATTGTCTCCGTGTAAGTCACATCCGGTGTGAGAAAAACCGGTACTTCTCCTTGAATTCTGAATTCGATGAATTCCTCCACATCATCACACAGCTCAATTTCACCTAAATCTACCACGTTGCTACCATTATCAATGACAATGACATCGGATTGCAACAGTGACTCGGTGTCTATGACGATGAGTTCTCCCTCTGCGCCATCGCATAAATCAATGGAGAAATTGAAGACTCCATTTTC
>DATFJT010000299.1:0-2711 GCA_035269065.1 Saprospiraceae bacterium
TCGCTTTTTATCACGCTTGTGAATTTTATTGTGCAACCCTGCTAGCTAAAGACTAAGCTATTCCCTTATTGGTAATATCCAATACAAAAATAACGGATGACAATGACACAAGCTGGGTCCAAACATTGGCCGTTTTAAGCATTCAATGATGTCTGATTCATTACCCATAACGGTCAGCCGCTACACTCTCATGAGCTATTTTTAAATCCTTTCTATTACACAATTCAAATGATTGAATTATCAAAGTACACTCAATTTTAAGTAGTGATATCAGTTGTAGAAATGCAATTTACTTGAAGTTCCCATCTCAGATCTCAACTCCACGACATACATACCGCTGACACTCACAGGCAAGGTCACAGATCTTGTTTGAGTCGCTTTGTTTTCTGCTATTCGTTGTCCCTGCAAATTGAATATTTGAATCGACCCAGAAAAAACCTCTTCGGTCATTACACGAATTCCTCCGTTCACGTTTTGCAGGCGGTAGTCAAATGAAACCAGCTCCTGCTCCTCATTGGAGGTCTCACGAAACCCGGCAAAAAAGTCAATCGTATAGTTTAATGCAGGTTCAACGCAGCCCCCATGATTGGCATCTGGATCAATATTGAGAGATTCCAGATCAGCTGCACCCAATTCGTTCATAATACTATCTGCCACCTGGGCATTGCGGAAGTTTACCTGCTCGTCCGCCTCACAGTACACAAGTCGCGTTGGGGTAACGGGCGCCCAGTCTGTCAATGTGTTGTCCTCAAGGGCTTGCCTGATGCGGTGGTTGGGATTGGTTTCCAACTGTGCAAGAATGGAATCCTGCAACATCGCCTTGGGCACCGGCAGGCCATTGTCCAGGATCAGGCGTCCGATCAATTCCTGGTTGATGTCAAAAAGTGGCTCATCGTCATAAAGCCTTTCAATAATGGTTGCGTATTGAGGTTTGAAGATTTCCTCCACCTCGTTGAATAAATTGCCATAGGCTTCCTGCATGCCCAACAAAACGTGGGGAATATAGGCCACAAACAGGTACACATCATCAGAGAGGACATTTTCAAAGGTGACCCCATTCAAATCGTAAGGCCCGGAAAGGTGACTGCAGGCCACCAACTCATAATCCGGCAAGGGATTTTGCTCCATCACAAAATGCGTACTTGCGCCAGCGTGTCCACCCTGGCTATAACCAGTGAGAAATACTTTTTTCTCATAAGAAAAACTCCTGTCGTCCAATTCTCCGGACATGGCGAGCATTTGATCGATGGCAGATCTCGCCTGCGTTTCGACGTGCAAATAAGGGTGGTACCCCCTGGACGTACCCATGCCCAGGTAATCCGGCAACAAGCCCACGTACCCCAGCGTCGCAGCCGTTAAACCTACTTGAGATTCTCCGGAGCCCTGACTGGGCACATCAAAGCGGTCATTGACCGTACCGTGGTGATAAATGAGAAAAGGTGCAGGGTCATCGTTCATATCCAAAATGGGAAGGGCCACAGACCCGGAAGCCGTGTCGGGCATGCCGTCCGTTCCGATGGTGGTGTAGGTCATGGTGTACAGATCCACATCGTATTCAGCATCTGGGACTCCCAACGCCGCTATTTCTGACGCTGTGTAAGATTCGATAAGATCAAAAGTGAGCACTTCTTGTGCCTGTAAATACTGAAATGCGAGGAATACGAAAAAAAGTAGATATCTTTTCATTTGTTTCACTGTTTTGCGGATATCGCCCTGACTTGGGTGCATCCTGTGTTTTATTTAGTACTTATATTTACTGTTAAATCTAAGAAAAATTCTTAAAAATCAAGTATATGAAGTTCCGTGTTGCACTACTAATAGCTGTATTTGTCCTACCTTTTTCCATTGCCTCGCATGCCGGAGAAGGCATGTGGTTACCCCAACTGCTCAAGGCTTTGAATGAAGATGAAATGCAGTCCCTGGGGTTTAAATTGAGCGCTGAGGACATTTATTCGATCAACCAGGGCTCCCTTAAAGATGCTATTGTACATTTTGGAGGTTATTGCACCTCAGAAATCATCAGCTCGGAAGGACTACTTCTCACCAACCACCATTGTGGCTTCGGTCAGATTCAGTCCCACAGCAGTGTAGAGAACAATTACCTGGAAGATGGTTTTTGGGCGATGAACCGAAGCGAAGAACTGGCCAACCCCGGCCTGACAGCCATCATGATCAAGCGCATTGACGACGTCACTGAAATTGTATTGAAAGGTGTTACAACAAACCTCAACAGCCGGGAACGTCAGTCTGCCATCGACAAAAATATAGCCGCCTACAAGGAAACGCTGGAGCTCGAGGATTATGAAGACGCTGTGATCAAAGGCTTTTACAAAGGCAATCAATACTACATGATCACGACCATTACCTACCGCGATGTCCGACTGGTGGGCGCTCCGCCGTCCTCCATTGGCAAATTTGGAGCAGATACGGACAATTGGGTGTGGCCAAGGCATACCGGAGATTTTGCGCTTTTTCGCATCTATGCGGGGCCTGACAACCTGCCGGCAGACTATTCGGAGGACAATGTACCCTATGAACCCAAAAAGCACCTGGAAGTATCGACCTCAGGGGTAGAAGAAGGAGATTTCACCCTTGTTTTCGGTTTTCCCGGCAGCACCAATGAGTACCTGCCTTCTTACGCGCTGGAACAACTGACACAAGAACTCAATCCCAGGAAGATTGCCATACGCGATGCCGCCCTGGAAATTGTG
>DATFJT010000300.1:0-9294 GCA_035269065.1 Saprospiraceae bacterium
ATAGTGATGTTCAACGACTCGTTAGTCAAGCAAAGCCGGGTGATATCTATTACTTCAATGATGTGAAGGCAAGGTGTCCTGGTGATAAAGCAGGAAGAAAGATCAACTCGTTGGTCTTCCAAATAAAATAAGCTTATATGAAATATCTAATTCAAATTGTCTCGACAGCTTTGATATTCTTGGTCTTAACTGTGCCAACACAAGCCCAGTTACCTGAAGATGTCCAAACGGAGGATACTGAAATTGAGGGTGAGCAGCCTATCGATGGTGTTGTGAAAAAGCACATCGTAGATGAGCACCGTATTCTTCCATTTGCTTCCATCAGAGAAGCTGATATTTTCTGGGAGAAAAGGGTTTGGCGTGTCATTGACACCAGGGAGAAAATGAACAAACCATTCGTCTACCCCGTAAGACCGCTTTTTACTATTGTTAAAGAAGCGGTACTATCCGGAGAACTCGTTGCCTACAGTGTGGAAGATGATGAGTTTAATTATCCCATGGCTATTGATGATGTGCAGAGCATGATGGTTTCCTATGATACCATCAGAACTATTGATCCTGAGACCTACGAGGAAATCATTGAGCCCGTAGTGAATGAGATTAATGATTTGGATGTCAAGCGCTACAGAATCAAGGAAGATTGGTTCTTCGACGAGTCTCGTTCAGAAATGCGGGTGCGCATACTTGGAATTGCTCCTATTATTGATGAATACGATGATTATGGAAACTTTCTTTACGAAAGACCACTCTTCTGGATCTACTATCCGCATTCAAGGGAAGTTTTTGGAAGAGAGGATGTTTTTGTGAAAGGTAATAATGCAACGCGTTTGTCCTGGGAGGATATGTTCCAAATGAGATTCTTTTCCAGTTATATAATCAAAGACTCTAACGTGTTGGATGCTAAATTGGACATGTTGTATACCGGTGTGGATCGGCTCATGGAGTCAGAGAAGATCAAGATGGAAATATTCAACTTCGAGCATGATCTCTGGAGCTATTGATGTGATTTAGATATAAAGATTTTGAGGGAAGCGTCATGACGATGTTTCCCTTTTTTTGTGCCATTCAAGAATGTAAAAGACTAAGGGCAAAGCATAACCGCTTAGCCCGATTATTTCGTGGTAGTTGTGGTACTCAGGGTCATAGAATGCATAAGACCACATAATGGTAAAGGACCATAGTAATATCCATTTTGCCTCAATAAAAATACCTATTAAGAGTAGTGGTAAAAGGTACCAGGGATGGACAGTAGTGGCAAATAGAAGGTAAATGGTAAATGTCCCGGCTGCCAGTATTAAGAGACTTCTATTATTCTCTGCGGCGTTTCGAATGGTCCAGGCGCGATAGAACAAAGAGAAAATAAGTACAGTTGCAACCGCTGCCATCAAGGGTCCCACAACTCCAATTGCATTGAACCCGGTAATCTTGAATCCAATCCAACGGAATAAGAGGTATAACGAACCATTAAATTCAAATTTCCTGAAATAGAGATCAAGGCTGTCATCAAACCCCAGTTGTCCGGATGACAATATCAGCGGAAAATATAGGAATGCGCAACCAATGATGTAGATCATTCCCATATGTACTTTATTCTTTTTAGTTGGGCTAAGGAGCAAAAGAAAAGGTACAATCAAAATAAATTGTGGCTTGATGCCGGTGGCTCCAATCATAACCGCTGTTGATAGGAGGTATTTTTTCTTAAACAGGAATACGAGGCCTAGCACAATACCAAGCCCAAGGAACAGGTCGAAATGCAGGTTACCGCAGAATTCAATAACTACGAAAGGATTTAAGAAATAGAGTGGTAGCCATGACGGCGATAATTGAAGGGTTCCGAGTAAGAATTTGAGACAGAATAGCAGTAGGGCATCGGTGAATACAAATATGGATCCTAATATCAACTGAAAAACAAAGGGGTAAGGACCTGACAACCAAGCCGAAATTGTAAATACCGCCTGGCTTAACGGAGGATAAACACTATAGTACTCTGGAGAATTCAACGCAGTATAAATATCGAGGTACTTTGGATTATTACCGATCAATTCCATCAACTGAGAAGGCGTATATTGATACGGATTGTACCCATCAAGGCAAACAAGTCCATCCCAAAGAAATCGATAAAAATCATCAGATAAGCTTGGCGAATGAAGAATAAAAAACAATCTGACGACAATACCGACACCAAGTAATTGTCTGAATGTCAGTTGGTTTTTACTAAAATAAATACACCATGTGAAACCGGTTAACAAGAAAAACAGAAGCGAATTGAAATGGGATTGTTTGATCTCAAAGGAGGCAATGGCCATAAGGGCCAAGTAGCAAATGACTGCAATATATTTACGGATACTTGGCCAATGCATGCTTAAAGCTGTATAAGAAAATACTCATGAAACCCACGGAAAAAAGCAAGTGCATATAGGCAAATCCATAGTCCTCGTTTAAAATTCCGTTTATAAAAGCCCAGGCAAAACAAAGTCCTAGGAACCCTTCAGCGAGAACCAGTGGTTTGATAGATGCTCGAATGTATGGATTTCCTCGCCAGTGGCCTTTTGACTGCGTGATATTGAATTTAGGTGTGCGCACAAATTCCGTTTTTTTGCCTAAATACCCTTGAATTACAGCAACGGTATTGTGTAAGCTTAGTCCCATGGACAAGGCCAAAAACACAGGAAAGATCAGGATAAACTTAATAAGAGTTTTTCCTTTCTTTTGTTCCAAATTCAAAAAACGAACATTGGCCTCATAATAGACTACTACAATTGATATTAAGCCAATAAATCCAATCCCCATCCACGGAATTTCAATTTGAAGCTGCCTTAAAAGCAACATAAGAGGCACAGATAGCAGACCTGTCAATAAAATAAGGAGAAAGATGCTGCTATTCAGTAGATGACCAGTTGCATGTAATTTCTGCCGTAAGCTGAGTTTTTTAGATTTCCAGATGACCGGTAATAATTTTCTCGCTGTTTCAGCACCTCCTTTCATCCATCGAAACTGTTGGGACTTTAAGCTGGAAATTTCTACGGGAAGCTCTGCCGGTGAACCAACCATTTCCAGGTAGTCTATTTTATAGCCAGCCAGCTGAGCCCTGTAACTCAGGTCTAGATCTTCAGTAATAGTATCTGTTTGCCAGCCACCTGCCTTATGAATGGTATCTTTTCTCCAAACGCCAGCTGTTCCATTGAACTGTAATAAGAGATTACCTACATATCTTCCACGTTGTTCTACTGTGAAGTGCACATTGAGCTGCAGGGCCTGAAGTCGAGTGAGCAAGCTGTAATCCTGGTTCAGGTGGGTCCAACGCGTTTGTACAACGCCGACTTTTTTGTTTTTAAACCTCGGAAGCGTACGTCTCAGAAAATTCTTTTCAGGAAGAAAATCAGCATCAAAAATCGCGATAAAATCTCCCTTGGCTGTCTTAAGGCCATTGTCAAGGGCCCCTGCTTTGTAGCCTGACCTGTCTTTGCGGTGAATGAGCTCTATATCGAAACCCTCTTTCGAGTATTGATCCGTAAGAGACTCAGATAGTTGTAGTGTCTCATCCGTAGAATCATCTAGAATTTGTATCTGAAAGCGGTCTTTTGGGTAATCCATTTCAACAATTCTGTCTACCAGTCGCCGTAAGACGAATTTTTCATTGAAGACGGGCAATTGAATGGTCACCATTGGATGAAAGGCAGGTAGGTCTTCCTCCTCGAGTCTAATCGAATAGGTTTTGTTTTTGTAGAGATACCACAGGTTAAACTGCAGCAGGCAGTACAAGGTGATCAACAAAGCAAAAAAGGCATATAAGCCAATTAGGAATATGGTGAGCAAATACATCATTGGCTAAATACTTTTAAAAATAGTCCACAAGATTTTATTCCCCGCAAGGAATGTACCTTTTATTGTACCAGATATTTTTGAGGTCCCAATTCTTTTACGATAGGGAACTGGAACTTCGGTGCAGCGCAAACGGTTTTTGGCGGCTTTTACTTGCATCTCCACGGTCCAGCCGTAATCCTTGTCTTGCATATTTAAAGAAGTTAAAGAACTATATCGAATGGCTCTGAAGGGACCCAAATCTGTAAACTGGTAACCAAAGAATATCTTGATCAAACGTGTGGCCAACCAGTTTCCAAAAAGCTGGGGGACAGTCATAGCACCCCTCTCTGCATGGCCTAAGGCTCTGCTGCCAATCACCAGATCTGCCTTGTTTTCTACTATTGGTCGTATTAAATGCGGTAAGTATTCAGGAAAGTCCGAGTAGTCGCCATCCAGAAAAACGACAATATCAGGAAGATGGCTGGATTCACTAAGCCACTGTAAGCCCCTCAAGCAAGCTCGACCATACCCTGAAATATCTTCCTTAACCACTTCTGCTCCTGAGGCCCTGGCCATATTTGCTGTTTCATCTGTGCTGGCATTATCCACTACAATGATTCTCGATACCAAAGCTTTGGGTATTTCGTTAAGGACATGTCCAATGGCCTTTTCTTCATTGTGTGCAGGAATCACGACATCAATTTTCATAGTCTGTTTTGTAAGAGATGTATCTTTATCGAGAATTAGAAAGTCATGAAACAAATACGGGAATATAGAGCATTGTTATTGATCGGAGTTGTTTTTGTACTCTTGTTACTATCAAATTGTCGTGAGGAGGAGGTTTTTTCCGATGCACCGGGAGATCAACCTACATTTTCTGTAGACACCCTCATGTTTGATACTGTATTTACGGTAAGGGGCTCTGTAACACGATTTTTCAAGGTATACAATCCACATGAGAATGCCATGCGAATCGAACGTGTGCGACTACAAGAAGGAGACAACTCCAAATTCCGAGTTAATATAGATGGGACTCAAGGGCCAGATGTCCGAGACCTGGAAATTGCACCAGGAGATAGTGCCTACGTCTTTGTAGAGGTCACTATTGATCCCGACGAACCCCTGTCAAGCAGTCCCTTTGTCATCGAAGAAAATATTCTATTTACGACAAATGGAGAAGATCGCTTAATTCTGCTGCAGGCTTGGGGTCAAAATGCCAATTATGTCCCTTTTGTAAATGGCAATGACAATATTGCCGTGCTTTCTTGCAGTAATGCAACGGTTCAATGGAACGACCCCAAACCCTATGTCATCTTTGGTGCTCTCATTGTGGATAGTTGTGTTCTGGAAATCTCCGCTGGTACCAGGATTTATGTTCATGGCGGTATCAGCGTAGTAAGCCAAGATCTCATATTCAATGGCGGATTCCTATTCATCAACAAAGAAGGTAGCCTCCAATCCCTGGGCACCGTCGATAATCCTGTTGTTTGGAGTACGGATCGATTGGAGGAAAGTTTCCAGGACGATGCCGGCCAGTGGGCAGGAATTCGCATTTTAGCGGAGAGCAAGGATAATATTTTTCAAAACACCGTAATACGCAACTCTATAATTGGAATACAGGTGGACTCTGCAGCAGAATTGGAGTTGGACAAAACGATGATCCATACCACTGCGGGAACTGGTTTGATTGGCGTTGAGGCAAACATTACAGCTACCAATTGTCTGTTTGCCAATAACAATCAAAGTGCTTTTGAAGCCGTCCAGGGGGGCAATTATCGTTTTGACCACTGCACCTTCGCAAACTTTGGGACGGACCGCTCCGCCATTAATTTAAGTAATTTTCGTTGCCTTGATTTGCCGGTTTGTTCCCAGGTTCTTCCAGGAAATCTCTTTTTTCGATGCCGCAACAGTATTGTTACAGGATCTTTAGAAGATGAAGTACAGTTGAGTGACATCAATTTTCTCAGTGGGTCAGCGACCGGAGCAAGTTTTGATTACCGTTTTGAGAATTGTTTTGTTCGCGTAGACGAAATGCTAGATGATTACCCTGACTTCTTTGATTTTTGTGAAAACTGTGAGGATCACAATTCGGGGCAAGACTTTTTTATGGATGTAGACGAGATCAATTATGCCCTTGACACGCTGTCTAAAGCCATAGATTTCGGGATTAATATTGGTGTATCAGATGATATAGAAGGCATGCCAAGAGATGGAAGCCCGGATGCCGGCTGCTACGAATACCAGTTTTAATCAGTAATCTGAGTCTACGATATCCACCTTTCGCATAAAGAACATACCAATTAAGAAAAAAGCAGCCAGGACAAGAATAGAATTTCTCATACCTCCACTCAAATGTTCAATGAGGCCAAAACTTGCCGTTCCGATCACGATTCCCAATTTTTCAAGCACCTCATAAAAACTAAAATAGGATGCATGGTCTGTTGTTTTTTTAGGAATAACCTTGGAGTAGCTAGACCTTGAAATGGACTGAATACCGCCCATGACCATTCCGACTAAAATAGCGAGTAAGTAGAACTGTTCACTGGTGTTTACAAAATAGGCCGTAACACAAATACCCACCCAAATAGAGAGCATGATGAAAATGGAGATTTTATTCGTTGTCTTTTTTGAAACCCACGCGAAGAGATAGGCCCCGCCGATGGCGACGAGCTGAAGGATGAGGATGAGGAGGATCAGTTCTGTCGTTTCAAATTGAAGCTCTTTTTCTGCGAAAGAAGAGGCCAGTAAAATGACGGTCTGTACTCCCATAGAATAAAAGAAAAAGGAGAGCAAAAAACGCTTGATATTCGCCTTGTGCTTGATGAAAATCCATACTTGTTTCAATTCCTGGTATCCTTTGGCAATGTAAGATCGATTGATGGACAGTTTACCCCCCTGTGGCAATCTTCTAAAAGTGATTTGTGCAAATCCCATCCACCAAAGCCCCACAGAGAGGAAGGATAATCTGGTTGCTAATCCCTGATCGATATTCAGTTTGGCATGGAACTGGATGACGGCTAAATTGATGATCAGCAATAGGACACTTCCGATGTATCCGTAGGAAAATCCTTTGGCTGATACTCGATCAAAATTTTCTTCGCTGGTAATTTCGGGTAAATAAGCATTGTAGAACACGAGACTTCCAGCAAAGCCAATGGCTGCAAATACGGAAGTAATTAGGCCAAACCAAAAA
The DNA here is from genome assembly GCA_035269065.1 of Saprospiraceae bacterium. Taxonomy (GTDB): domain Bacteria; phylum Bacteroidota; class Bacteroidia; order Chitinophagales; family Saprospiraceae; genus DATFJT01. The sequence continues at coordinate 6,998 of DATFJT010000300.1, forward strand.
TTCTCATCCCCGGTAAAAAAAAAGAGTGCCAGGCAGCAAAAACCACCGAAATAGGTAAAAAATTTAAGAAATTGTTTCTTTGAATTGCTGTAGTCTGCGATCCCTGAAAGAATGGGTGACATAAATACAATCACCATGTAGGCGAAAGAAATTGAATAGGCGTAGAGGACGCTATTCGACACCATGGTGTTGCCGAGTGGCACTTCATCACTGGTGACGGCCAAAAAATAAGCGGGAAAGATGGCTACCATAATGACCAAGGCATAAGCACTATTGGCCCAGTCAAAAAAAGCCCAACCATTGATAATGCGCTTTGAGTTTAACTCCATAGCCTGAGATGATTGATACAATGATACGTAATAAATGATCAAGGCATAGCTTTTGATTAAAATAGCTTACAGGTATTCAAAAGGAATGATTATTTTTCCACTTATTGCCCTGACTGGGCAGTAAGCATAGAGGTTAGTGGTCAGTAGAAGAGATGTCGAAAACAACAAAAAACATATTGGTTTTTTCCAGGGGCTCAATGATTTACAGTACCCAGAGATTGAAATATGAAGCCCAAAAGGCAGGTCATCAGATGGAGATCATTGACCATCTTTATTGCCGGCTGGTTTTGGGTGAAAGAGGACCTGAACTGTACCATGGATTTGATCCCGTAGGCGCTTATGATGTGGTTATTCCAAGAATTGGTAATTCGGTTACCTACATGGGCGCTACAGCGGTGCGTTTTTGTGAACAAAAAAACATACCCTGCACCATCTCATCTGAAGGGCTATTGGCTTCCAGAGACAAACTGCGATGTTACAGTATTTTGAGTGCCCATGGTATCCAAATACCAAGGACAGCATTTGCCAGTCCGTTCAATCAGGAAGAGGACTTACTGCAGGATTTTGAGAATGAAAAAACCGTGATAAAACTATTGGAAGGAACCCAGGGTGTGGGCGTCATACTTGCTGAGAACCCCATAACAGGAAGGAGCATCCTGGATACGCTAAACAGGTTGCGTAAAAAAGTATTGGTACAGGAATATATTGAGGAATCGCAGGGCTCGGATATTCGGGTTTTTGTTGTAGGGGCCAAGGTGGTTGCGGCTATGAAAAGACAAGCACAAGCTGGAGATTTCAGGAGTAATATTCACCGTGGCGGTGAAGGTAAGCCAGTGCAACTCACCAGCGAGGAAGAGGAGTTGGCATTAAAATCCTGTAAAATCATGAACCTCGAGGTAGCTGGTGTGGATCTTTTACGTTCTAATAGGGGCCCTCTTGTTCTCGAAGTCAATCCTTCGCCTGGCCTTGAGGGCATCGAAAGGGCGACCAAGGTCAATGTAGCGAGGGAGATATTGGCGCACGCTTTAAAAATGTCCGAAATCCAAAGAACTACAACATTGTAAAAAAACGGAAGATCTTTTTATGTCAAAAGAGCAACTTACAATAGAGGGAAATACCATTCATCCTGGTGAGCATAAATCCCAGGTAATTCGTATTGCGCGTTTACCATCAGGACACGATATAGAAATATATGCGCATATTTTTCGGGGGCAGCTTCCAGGTCCCTGCATTTTGTTGTTAGGTGGGTTGCATGGTGACGAAGTCAATGGGATAGAAATTGTGAGAAGGATGGTCACCGGTACCATGTTCAAAGGTCTCAATTGCGGAAGTATCATAGCGATTCCTCTTTTGAATGTTTATGGCTTTATTAATTTCTCGAGAGATCTTTTGGACGGAAAGGACGTCAACCGCAGTTTTCCGGGTAATTTCAAAGGCTCATTGGCTTCGAGAATTGCCCGCACTGTCACCAAAAAAATAATGCCTGAGGTAGATCTACTGATTGACTTTCATACCGGTGGATCTAGTAGATATAACTATCCTCAAATTCGGCATTCTTCGAACGATGAACAATCTTTAGCCCTGGCTAAAATATTCGGTGCGCCCTGTACCCTCGTCAAAGACCCTATTTCCCGCTCACTGCGTCAATTTTGTTTCAAGGAGGAAATATCATGTCTCGTGTACGAAGGTGGACAGTCCCTTCATTTGGATGAATACAGCATCACGGAAGCGATCAGTGGGGTAGAGCGCATACTGCTTTCCTTTGCCATGATTGATGGAGAGACGAAGCAGAAAAACTGTTTTTATTTTGAGAAAGCCAGCTGGATTCGCGCCCAGGTATCCGGCATATTTAAATCCTTCAAGAAATCGGGCCAGCTGACAGAAATGAATGAACTCATTGGCGAATTGTACGATCCATACGGGCTTAAGAAAACTGAAGTGCGCGCCAACAGAGACGGCTTCATTCTT
>DATFJT010000301.1:0-8239 GCA_035269065.1 Saprospiraceae bacterium
ATAGAAATTGTTTATAATGAACTTCTCAATTGCCCAATTAAGATATTTAATTGCCCTTGATCGCCATAGAAATTATGTTCGTGCTGCTGAAAGTTGCTATGTAACCCAACCGACCATGAGCATGCAGATTAAGAAATTGGAAAATGAGTTGGGCGTAGTATTATTCGACCGTTCTAAAAAGCCCTTGATGCCTACGGCAATAGGGGAAAAGACCATTTCTAAGGCGAGGGCAGTTTTGGCTGAAGTCGCAGGAATTGAGGATATGATAAGTGAGTATCGTGATCGTATTGCGGGTGAATTAAAGCTTGGAGTCATTCCATCTGTTTCTCCTTACTTGATACCACGCTTTTTAGGCACATTTGCAGATAAGTTTCCGGAAGTTAAGCTGGAGATTCGAGAACTGCTAACGGAAAATCTCATTGAACAACTCAGAAGAGGAAATATAGATATCGGCATAATGGTCACTCCATTGGATGAAGAAGGCATCCTGGAGATTCCGCTATATTATGAACGTATGCTGGTATATGTCCATAAGGATCATCCTTTTTCAGAACTGGATAGCCTGCGTCTGGATGAAGTGAATACGGAAGATTTGTGGTTGATGAGTCAGGGTAATTGCTTTCGTTCTCAGGTATTGAATTTATGTGCCTCTCAGAATCCATTGATCCGAGATAAACAAGTATATTACGAAAGTGGTTCTTTAGAAACCATTAAGCGCCTTATCGAATCAGAAGGTGGCTGGACTATTGTTCCGGAATTGGCGGTTGATGATTATCTCAGCGATAGAGTGGCTGTTCGACGTATCGAAGAACCAAGTCCCTTGCGCGAAGTGAGTCTTGTTTACAGCAGATATCAGTCTAAGCAAAGATTGATTGGATTTCTCAAAGAGGAAATTAGGGAGTCTATCCCAAAAAAAATGCTTGAAAAAGACAGAGGTACAGTTGTCGAGTGGAATACTTAAAAGACATTATATGCAAAAATGGATAAGAATAGTTTTTATTACAATAGCCGCGTTGGCCATTCTGATTGTAGGCGTGGTTTATTTTCTCAATGAGGACGTTCCTAAAGAAGAGCTCAGAGGAGATGCTGATCTCATGGCGGATCGAATGATGTCCGCAGTACATATTGAAGCGTGGGATAGCCTGAAACTTGTATCATGGACCTTTCCTGGTGATCATGATTATCTGTGGGATAAAGAGAGGAATTTTGTAGAGCATAGTTGGGGAGACAACCGTATTTTGCTTCATACCAAGACATTAACGGGGATCGCGTACGAAAATGGTCAATTGATGGAAGATAGTTTGAAGATGCGCAAGAAGCTCGAGAAAGGATGGTCGCATTTCTGCAATGATTCCTGGTGGCTAAATGCACCAGTAAAAGCCATGGATCCGGGTGTAGAGCGTTCAATTGTAGAAACAGAAGACGGGGAGAGAGGATTAAAAGTAGAATATAGCTCAGGTGGGGTCACCCCCGGAGATATTTATGTGTGGATTTTGGATGAGAATTACCTTCCCCTGAGTTATAAAATGTGGGTATCGATCATACCAGTCGGGGGCCTGGAATTTACATGGGAAGATTGGAAAGAATTGCCAGGTGGTGCCCTCGTAGCCCAAAAACACGTAAGTAAAGGTATGACCTTGGAATTGAGCAATATCAAAGGAGGGATTGATTTTGAGGATTTGGGAGTGAAAGATCCATTCGATGAACTTGCTCAGAAGGTACAAGAAGAATAATACAACAAACAGAATAAAGATGAAAAAAGACTATACAAATGGAGACATGACAGTGAGGTGGAGACCTGACAAATGCATCCATTCAAAAAAATGCTGGAAAGAGCTTTCCTCTGTGTTCCAACCCAAATCAAGACCCTGGATAAACATGGATGGTGCCAGCGCAGAAGCTATTATAGCCCAGGTTAAAAAATGTCCTTCCGGTGCATTGGAATTGTTACGTGAGGATGAAAGTCAGGAACAACAAACTGATAGATTATCATTAGATGTGATGAAAAATGGCCCCTTGCTGGTGAAAGGAAATTTAGAGATTAAAATGCCGGATGGTGGGGTTCAGCACAAAACGAAGATTACCGCCTTTTGTCGTTGTGGAGCATCCAGCAACAAGCCATACTGTGATGGCACCCACAACCAGGTGTCCTTCGAAGGATGATTAGATTAATGATTGTAGGGTTATTTTAGTCTTGTATGATTTGTCACCTCGGGGCATTCCAAGGCCTCTAACACTTTGAACATTAGGTTTAACCTTCTGATGAGACCTCCGGAACTGTGGTCATTGGAAGGACGCCCTTCTATTCAACGTAAAACGTATACCGGACTGATGCGTTGACTTCTGCCCATCCGGTACCATTATCAACGGATATCTGTCCAGTTCCGGCCCAATTGCCCCAGATACTCCTCCGGATTTGACGTAATTCTGAGCTTTCGAGAAATTATTAGATGGTTTTAAATACAAATGGCTCGAGGTAAAATCAAAAAAACAGATCAAATTTATTCTATATAGAAGGACCAATAATTCCATTTCTTGTGACCTCGGTAGTGTTCATTTTTTGCCCTTCAATACATTGTAGGAGAACAAAGATTTCATTAAAGATATGCGGGCTCTACTCAAGTGGTTTTGACCTGGCTAAAAATCCATTTAGATAGCTTGATACCCTTTACCCTCAATTGCCTTCGACACCTACATGAGGGTTTTGTTATTCTTTACTGATGCTCTGTTGCACCAATAGGCCCAAATAATCTCCGGAGTTCAGGAAGAAGAGTTATTTTTTGGTTACTGTTATTTGACTTCATTGAGCGGTGACCATATGGTTTTGGGGCATTCATATTCAGAGGAATGATGTCCTATTTTTCTTTGAATTTAGTATCTCATTTTCTGGAATGCTAAAAGGTGATTTGACCTCGACTGTGACTCACCCGAAAAAGTGTCCCATCATTTGAAATGGAACTGATCCTATTTTTCTATAAAACAAGTTAGAACTTTTCATGAGAGATCTGGAATAATATAAAGGCATACAGAAAGATGCTGAAGATGCTTCAGTAGTATCGGATTCCGGCTATTTTCATCTTTATTTATTAGGGGTCAAACCATCAAGTTCACCAAATATATGAAGAATGTCAATCTCAGGATGTCGACTCAAGGCGCCGGGGTTAGTACCGGGTTTACTTTCTGGTATTTCCATCTCTAATTTGCGAAAATGATCTTGCCAGGCTTCAAAATAATAAGGATTATGAGGATGCCTAAAAACCATGGGCATAGATGGTATTAGCTCTTTCCCCAAAGCATATTGAACCAGTTCAGAACAGTAGAGTTTTTCCTCTCCTGGAAGATAGGCATTGTCGTATGGGGTTCCTATTTTTTGGTTGCAATAATTCAATGCTTGAGGTATTTTACCGCAATGCTTGCTTGTCAGTCTCCCAAGTAGAATTTTAGGTTTGTTATTATTGTCGAGTGGACCTTTGAAAAAATCTTCTAAGGGCGTGGACTGCACAGCGCTTCCAATGGCTTCATGGACTACCCATTGACCCGATAGTTCCTTGTAATCAAGTAACCCAACATGTGAGATTTGTGCTCCACCATATCCTGCTGTTACGCCTTCAATGGCTTGACACAGGATGCCACAATCAAGATCCTTGAAGAGTAAGTCTCCTTCTCGCATTTTGAAACCCTTCCTGGACAACTCTTTTAATCCGTTGCAGGAGACGCTTTTTTTTTCAACTCATAGACAGGCTCTACACGCCTGACAAGATTTTTTTTCATGAGCATGTCCTTGATTCCCTCATAATCCAGGTCGCTGTCGTATAATTCAATCAGTCGAATACTATTGTCCTTGGAGACAGGGATGAGCTGCGCTTGCTTCAAAAAGGCTTCCTTTTTTGGAAGCTTATCAGGATTAATCCCCTCATTAAAATAGGCGTAGGCCGCGTTGTTCTTTTGAATAGCCCTATAGACTCCCAGACTGTCAACCCGCTCCCATTCTGCGGAAACCCTTAACGAGTCGAAGAAATAGCCGAGTTGTCTCAAGCCCTCAGGAATCCCTACAGTTCCAAAAGTGCTAATACTATCCTCATAAATAAATTTAGCCCCTGGTGCATCAGCAATTCTCGTTTCATAACGCTCAGGCACCGTGTCCCAGTCAATATGGTTTACCAGGTCAAGGTATCTTTTTTCCTGGGTGTCAGTTAGACTGCCCTTGAAAGCTCCAGTAGGGTGAATGAAGCGTTTGGCGAGGTAATGCAAGGAGCCATCCCTTAAAACCCTGATTTCATAAACGGGACAAAATCCAAAACATGGTGTAGTCGAGTATTGAAACTTCGGTATTGCTCTATTGTTATTTTCCGTTTCGGCCAGATTCTTTTTTTTACTGGCAGAACAAGCAAATAGAAGTCCGGCAGCTAGCAAATAAATAAGATAACGTATCATATATTCTTTCTTTCGAATGAATATAAGACTTTCTGAGCACAAGAAGTGTTAGAAAAAAATTAAGGGGAGGTCACAGGTATTTCAGTAAACACGAAGTTGTAATTTCTCACACGTATTTCACCCTGAGAAAATTTGTTGGCCCCATCTATGCGGTCCTGATTGGCTCCAAAGCGTCGCATGAGCTGGGCTATCATGATTTGGCCCTGAATGGCCTCCTTCCACTCATCGCTGTAAGGATCCTCGAGCGAAAAATCAGATTCTATCGCTACCTCATGCCCAAATAGCGGATTCAGGGCTTGCGTAATTTCACGAATAATTTCTATGCCCTCCTCCTTGTAGTTGTAGGTGCCAGCGAATAATACATCGCGTTCAATTGAAAACTGTATGCGGTTATTCTTGAGTATTAACTCTGTTTGATCCGGGAACTCGGCCTGTATACTTCTAAGTGTGTTTAACAAATGAACTTTTCGAGATCTGTAGACATAATTGTTGGTGTTTTCATTGCCTTCCTCCTGATCATATCCTCTCACAAGTATTATGGAATCTAATTTGGCTATGGTGTGAAGTAAAGCCTGATTTTTTTCCTGTAGGCGATCTATTCGCTCATTAAGTGTTTTTTCGCGCTCATTGAGAATGGTATCCGTGTTGACCAATGTAGCTTCCATGTTATTGATACCCATTTGATAAATGAGTGTATTTAAATCCTTTTTGTAGTTTTCCAGGCTATCTTGTAGATTATAGGATTTTTCTTTTTGCTCTTCGTAAAGAGACTCATAAATCCTGTTTTTCTCAGCCTCAACAACCGCATCCTCATATTTTTTCTTGTAACCACAAGAAAATATGAGTAGCGAAGTACTCAGGACGAGTAATAATTTTGATATAAGATGGGCGTGCATAATCATGAATCCAGTTATATTCGAAACTATTTCATTTTGTCTCCCAGTAAATGACTGTTTTAATGCGCATTGAATGAAAGTCTTTCAGATAGATATCAAAAGTTATACCGATTTTTTTCAAAGTCAACTAAATGCCCCTAATATCTATGCTCATCCTTCTTGGTTTTATGGAATGAGCAAGCAACCTACTGTTTTGGGTTGTTATGACGATCGACAGCAATTGTTGGCTGTATGGCCATTCAATATGGTAAAACGTTCATTTGGAGTGAAATGTCTTTCTCAACCCATATTTTGTCAATCGCTTGGTCCTTTATTTGCTGAAAATATATCAGAGAATAGATCTTATCACTCTTCTCATTCGCTTTACAGGAAGATTATAAAGTCTTTTTTCAATCACATACGGAACAGTGGATATCAATGTATATCACAAGGTTTACCAGCGAATTTTGACATGTCGCAGTATTTTAATCATCATGGTATTTGTCTGAACTACCGCATCACCTACCAAATTCCTTCAGATCGAAATGAGAAAGAGGCATGGGAGAAAATGCATACTGATCACAGGAGAAAAATCCGGAGTACCCTGGATCGTTTTGAATTGACCGCGGATTGTAAACCTGGAGAATTATGGGATTTGAAGAAAGAAAGCTTGCAGCCCCGGCAACTATCCACGTTACCCGCAAAGAGCCAATTCGTTGAAGCGGTAACTTCAATGATGGAGCAGCAAAATGCATGTATATTAGGCGTAAGGGATGTAGACAATAATTGGAAGTCTATGGCCTTTTTTGGAGAAGATGTATCTGCACTCTATTATTTGGTCGGCTACACGGAAAAGAATACAGGCGGAGACAGTACTTCTTTGACTGTGCTTTGGGAAGGCATTAAAAGGGCGCTAAAAGCAGGTAAAAACTTTGATTTCGAAGGCACCATGGTTGCAAACCTAGACAGGAATTTCAGGCGGTTCGGCCCCAAAGCTATTCCATATGCAAGGTTAGAGTGGGATAGAAGTTTGACAGGACATCTGAAAGCAGCCTTCAAGAAGTGGAATGCTGCCAAAAAACAATGATCGTAGGAGAACCTGATTACCCCAATTTATTTTTGAATTCTTTGTACTTGAATTCTTTTACCAATTCAAAGCTTCCATCTTTTTTTAACACGCCAATTGACGGGTGGTCTACGCCATTGAAAAAACTTGTTTTCACAAGTGTATAATGTATTTGATCCAGGAAATGGATAGTATCACCTACCTTTAATGGCTTTTGAAAGCTGTACGGAGGAAGATAGTCGCCGCTTAAACATGAGTTCCCTCCAATTTGGTAAAGAAACGGGCCATCCTTAGATATTTCGCCCTCATGTATCTGTGGCTGATAAGGCATTTCAAGGCAATCTGGCATGTGTGCCGTAATACTAGCATCAATAACCGCAGTATTAATTCCCTCGCTGGAAACGATATCCTGTACGCTTGTCTTCAGAAAACCGCTATTCAACGCTATAGCAGACCCTGGTTCCATGATCAATTCCAGATGAGGATAGCGATTGGAAAAATCATTGAGCAATTGGATCAGATGCCGGATATTGTAGTCAGGATGGGTAATGAAATGCCCCCCTCCAATATTTAGATATGTAATGTCAGACAGGAGATCTCCAAATAATTTTTCGAAAGAATGAAGCGTCTTTTCTAGATCGTAGCTGTTGTTTTCGCATAAAGCATGAAAGTGGAAGCCCGTGATTCCCTTAGGGATTTGATTTAAGTCACCACGAGAGATACCAAACCTGGTGCCTGGTAAAACAGGATTGTATAAATCATTTTCGACGGCTGAATACCCCGGATTGACCCTAAGAAAGAAATGATGTGTGCCTAAATGAGATGCAACTGTATTTCTAAATCGCTCCAATTGGGTAAGTGAATTGAAAACGACATGATTCGAGTATTCGAGAATGTCTTCAATCTGGTCTTCCTTGAAAGCCGGACTGTAGGTATGTACCTCTAAACCCATTTCTTCTTTGGCCAATCTGGCCTCATTCAAAGAACTTGCGGCTGCACCGTCCAGGTATTGCGCAATTAAAGGGTATAGAAACCAATTGGAGAAGGCCTTTTGAGCCAATAGGATTTTGATCCCCGTTTTATCTTTAAGCTTTTGAAGCGTTTCAAGATTACGCAGGATAGACGCTTGCTCAATGACAAAGCAGGGCGAAGGAATGTGCGGCTCATGGAATTTAGAAAGCATTATAATTCGAGATCTATATCGTGCTGCTCATGCCAGGGCAATCCATTCTCGCTCAACTCTTTCATGAAAGGATCAGGGTCCATTTCTTCTACATTGAAAACCCCTGAACCCGACCATGTGCCTTGGAGCATTAAGGCTGCTCCGATCATTGCAGGTACACCGGTGGTATAACTTACTCCCTGGGCTCCTGTCTCATCAAAAGCAGCCTGGTGACTGCAATTGTTGTACACGTAGTAGGTTTTTTCCTGCCCATCTTTGATGCCTCTAATCCTGCACCCTATGCTTGTCTCACCCTGGTAATTGTCACCAAGACTGCCTGGATCAGGAAGAACGGCCTTAAGGAAATTCAAAGGAACGATTTCAATGCCCTTGTATTGAATAGGTTCTATACCGGCCATGCCGATGTTTTGAATGACTCGCAGGTGGGTGAGATATTCCTGTCCGAAGGTCATCCAAAAACGAGCCCGCTTGATAGTCGGGAAATTTTTGGTAAGTGATTCCAATTCTTCGTGGTACAATAAATAAGAATCCTTTGGGCCTATGTTGGGGTAGTTGAGCACTTTTTTGACAGCGTGTGGCGCTACTTCAATCCATTCACCATTTTCATAGTACTTTCCGTTTTGAGTGATTTCTCGAATGTTGATTTCCGGGTTGAAATTAGTGGCAAACGCTTTACCATGG